>JAFOYS010000333.1 GCA_017391435.1 Alistipes sp.
GTAGAAGTTAAAGTTTACAGAAGCAAACCAGTTGTTGTTGCTACGATAGTCAATGCCGATATTTGCAGCAACCTGTGGAGTGCTCTCAACATAGAAGTTCTTCCAGTTAACCTTGTCTACAAGATCAATCTCAGCACTGTTGTCGATAATCTGTACAAAGTTAGGGTTTGATGTGTAACGGTAGTCACCATAGTTCAGCGCACCCTGAATTGCAATACCGTTCCAGATTGGACCAGTAAATGCAAACTCAACACCATAGTAACGCGTGTCAATGCCTGACATAGCAAAGTTAGTAAATGAAGACTGTGTGTCGTCATAGAATGAGATAACCTTTGCCTGATCGTTCATCTTTGTGAAGTATCCCGATACGCGAGCCTTGATATATGGCAGGTTGAGATTATAGGTAAGCTCAGCACTGTAAATCTTCTCTGTGCTCAATCCAGGGTTAGACTGGTTACGAGTACGAGGAGATACAAATGCAGCAGCAAACTTCGGCGCGTCTGCAATCGCAGCAGCATTGAGCGCGATAGAGTGAGCACCAGAGAAGCGATAGCTAAATGCAGCCTTTGCCTTGTAGGTAAGGAAGTTAAGGTGAGCAGAGTCGCCAAAAGAGTCATTGCCATTAGGGAACAGACCCTTACGCCATAGACCCTGACGCCACATTGAGCTGTAGCCAATCTCGCCACCAAGATTCATATTAAAACCTCCGTAGGTCATAGAGTACTGAGCCCAAGCCTGTGCCTGACGGATGTGTGCGTAGTAGTCGTAGTTATACTTATCACCCTCCTTAACTACGCGAGCGTGGCCGTTAGCAAGGTAGTAATCTACATCGTTCTGGTATGCAATAATGTCGCTACCCTTATCTCTCTCTGCAAACTTGTCAATATCGAGCCAGTAGCTACCACCAAGAAGATCCTTAATAGTGCTGTAGTACTCAGTACGGTTTACGCGAGCCTTAAGACCACCGACAATAGAGTGGTTTCTATTGAACTGGTGAGAGATGTTTGCAACAAAGTTGTAGTCAATCTGGTCTGTATGACGCTCCTCAATCATATAGTTAGAGCGGAAACCCTGAGCATAAGCAGCCGTTGTGGGATCCTCGCGACGGTTTGCGTTGATCATCTGGTCAAAGTTAATGCGACCATTCCAAACAGCCATAGCACCAAGAGCTGCGTTGATATAGTTCTCTACCTGCTCGTCAGTTGTTGCCTGGAAGATACCAGGAATCTCTGGAGTAATCTGGCTAAGGTAGTTTGATGGCAGATAGCGGTAGTAGTCTGGACGAGGGTCTGCTCCATCCTTCCAAGTAAGGGCAGAGTAGCCGTTAAAACCAAAGCGAACAGATGTAGCTGCAGTAAGTCGAGTCTTGTCACTAATGTCGTAGATGTAGTTGAGCATAACAATTGGCTCGTGAGTGCGGCGTACACGGGTGTTACGCAGTTTGCCATTTTGATAACCGACATTAGGGTTGTAGTAGTTGCTTCCAAATAGGTCGTATGCCTCCTGTGTAGATGCCTGCTGAGCTCCACGCTGTCCTGGAGTGCCGAGTATGGTAAGGGCAAGACGGTGCTTTGTGCCAAAGAGCTTCTCAACAGAGGCAAAATAGCCGTATGAGTTGTAGTAGATACCATCTACATAACCATTACCGCCCTGGCGAGTAGAGACAGAAAAACCGTATGACCAACCATTGTCAAGAGCACCTGATGCATATGATACCATAGCACGCCAACGGTACATCTGGTTAGCATTTGATACACTAACACGGAAGCCTTTACGCATCTGCGATGCACGAGCGTTTACATTTGTAGTTCCGCCGATACCGCCAACACCAAATGTTGTAGGGGTAAGACCTGAGCTGTTCTCCTGATTACGAGTAGCGTCGTTAAGTCCGCTCCACAGTGACCAAGGGCCATAACCTGTAATAGCATCGTTAAAACGGATACCGTTCAGGTATACATCCTGATACATTGAGTCGTAACCACGAACATTGAATCGCATCTCGCTAAAGCGGTATGATGCAATGCTGTTATAAAGATCCTTTGATGAGCTCAGAGACGAAGGCAGTGCCTGGGTGTCAGATGCAGATGAGTCGTTGTCAAACTCTGCAAAGATAGAGTCATCCATAATCTCGTTCTGAAGAGAAGGAACGATAATTACGCTGTGTAGATCGCGCATATTCTGACCTACACGCACAACCATCTCGAGTGTCTCAAAGTCTGGAGCGGTAAAGGTTAGACGGTAGTCTCCCTGAGCAAGCTCTGGGAAGGTAAACACACCATTGTCATCGGTAGTTGTGGTCTGACCTGTAGCGTCAATTGTAACCTTGACAAGTCCTACTGCAACACGACCGTTACGCGAGACAACTTGACCCTTAATGCCTCCTTGTGCATAGGCGGCAAAGCTAAATAGGGTCAGTAATGTAAGGAGTAAAAGTTTTTTCATATAATACGGTTAAAATTATTTACCTATATAAATGTAAACAGGAAGGTGGTCTGAGAAACCGTTCTGGAAGTTGTTACCTACAAAGGTTCTTAGTGGGTAGTTCTTATACTGACCCTCTCGCTGCATCATATATGGGCGAGAGAAGATATTTCCGTAGAACTTGCTACCCTCAGCGCGCTGGAGTTTAATTCTGCCAGTAGAGCCTGTTGCAAGATTCTCTGAAACGATAATATTATCAAACAGATTCCAAGAGTCGCGGTAACCAAGAGTACCATAGCCAGCCTTCAGTAGGGCAATGTATGGGCTGTAGAGGTCGCCAGCATTGAGTTTCTTGATATTCTCGCGAGCGCCCAGAGTCTCGGTAATGCTCTTGTCTGTTGCATCGTCGTTAAGGTCTCCCATAATCACTACCTTTGTATTAGGGTTTGCAGTAAGCACCGAGTCGGCAATTTTACGACACTGTGCAGCAGCAGCCTCACGCTTTGGGTCAGAAGCACTCTTACCGCCAAGACGAGATGGCCAGTGAGTTACAAGGAAGAAGAATGGCTCGCCCTCAATAGTTCCCCACATAGTGACAAGGTCACGGGTGTAGAAGTTCTCATAGCCAGGCATATGGAACTTATGAGCCTTGCTGCCCTCAAGTTTGAATACCTCTGGACGATAGAGAAAAGCACAGTCAACACCACGGCGATCTGGCGAGTCGTAGTGGACAATGCGGTAGTTACCGTGAGCCATCTTAGGCTGTGCAATTAGATCCTCAAGCACCAGTCGGTTCTCAATCTCAGATACACCAATAACTGCTGGGAAAACACGGTTAATTGCCGCCATATCAAAGAAAACTTTGTCCATATTGCTCTGTTTTCTCTGATACTTTGAGCTGTTCCATTTTTTATCGCCCGATGGCAGGAACTCCTCGTCCCACTTGTCAGGGTCGTTGATTGTGTCAAACAGGTTCTCAAGGTTGTAGAAGACAACCATATGAGGCTTCTGTGCAAAACAGCTCAACAGTACACCTGCAACAAGCAGAGTCGTTAAAAATAGCTTTTTCATATAGTTTGTTTATTAAAAATTACTCCAATCATTTATATTTTTCTGGCTCTTAACCTTCTCTGCAATGGCTGGATTAAGATTGCGAAAGAAAGTTACGCCAGCGCGCTTCTCAATTTCGGCAATAGAGACCACTGCATTTCTATGCTCAACTTTATCTGCGCTTGCCTGATTTTCGTAGAGAAAACCGATAGCCTTAATCTCATCGGCATTGGTAATCTGAGAGATACTCTTCTTTGTATTACCCGCCTTAGTGCGTAGAAGCAACTTGTAGCAGTGACTCGGACGGGCGATAGTTCTACCGCGTGAGGTAAATTTCTGTCCATCCTCAAACAGCGTGCCTACAACAACATAGAGAGTATCGGCACAGATAGCTCCTCGTACTTTACCCTCAAGTTGACCCCAAATGCCCTGATTGAAGGTGCTGTTCTGTGGCATCATATTGGTTGCGTAGAAAGTCTGTGCATTGGTCTCGTATGTGCTATAGCGAGATGCCGATGGGAGCATATGTCCACGATCAAGCTGTCTATTTCCGCCATCGTTATAACCACCTGAAACAATATTCTGCTGGATATTTACAGGTAGCGCTGGGTCAAATGCCCACGCATTTGTACGGCTCAGTGATGGACTTACATAGCAGCTATGGAGCGGATATGCAACCCAGTGAGAAACCAACTTATCTGTATCGTAACAGATAGAGTAGTTGCGGACATACTTGCCGTTAGAGAGAGTTGTATAATATGTTTTGTGAATTAAATCTTCGTTGTCAATCATCTCAGGCTGCTCGGCCCAATTACGGTCATAGAACGAGTTTTCAGGAACGCCATACTGCTCAAAAGTGAACACTTCGCTATAACCGTCAGTGAATTTTATTTGGAGAGTCGCTGTGCGCGAATCTGTTGTTGTATTTGTCGTAAGGTAGATTGTAGCAGTTGTGCCAACCTTTCCCTTCTTTGTAATTTGTTCGTTGCTATCGCTGAATGATGCCCATTCATATCCCTCAACGATAGCAGCGCTCCAGTCGAAACGAGCATCGCCGGAGGTGGTCAGTGTAACGCTCTGCTCATCCCAGCCAAGAGTGGTGCGAGAGAGTGTTGCTTTAGACTTGTATGGCGACCAAGGATCCTCAACGCTACAAGCCAAAAATGTAGTTACTGTAAGTGCAAGAAGCACTAAAGTGAAAAGTTTTTTCATTGGTATTAAAAATCCCCTCCCGACAGTCTCCCATCGGGAGAGGGTTGTAAAGTTTCAAAAATGTGACTACTCGAATGCCACAGTGATATCCTTGATACGAACCTGACCTTCAGAAGCTGTAGCAATGAACTTATCTACGCTACCTGACCAAGTAATTGTACCATTATCCTTGTTACCTACAGCATTATTAGCGCCCTCAACAGTCATATCAAGAGCGTAAGTATCTGCATAGGTTACATTAATGTTTACATTCTTAACCTTCTGACCTGCAACTGGAACGATTACAAATACAAAGCTCTTGTAAACGCGGATATGGTCATCCTTTGCCGCTACTGGAGCAGAGGTAGATGTATTCTGATAGTAACCTATCTTCACGCCATCAACAGTTGTGTAGAATCCCTTGCCATAAGTTGCGTCAGTTTCCTCTGCCCAAGTAAGTGAAGCGTTGAGTACTGTAGAGATGCTTGACACTGGAGTACCAGGTGTTGGATCTGGCTCTGGAGTTGGATCTGGCTCTGGCTCTGGAGTTACAGTGCCGTCAAAACGAGCACCTGTAAGGCCTGCAAAGTCAGAATCCTGTGCAAAGATAATCTGCATTGCGCCCTTGTTGATAGAAGAGATACCCTTGATAGTACCTGAACCCTGAGCAACAGTCTGTGCTCCGTAAGTTGCATACTTAGATGAGAATACAACAAACTTGTTACCAGCAGCATCCTCTACATTGATAGATGTGTGAGCGCCACCCA
>JAFOYS010000038.1 GCA_017391435.1 Alistipes sp.
GATGCAGCTGCTGAGGCAGTGCGTAAGGTAAATGGTGCTCTTTACGAAATCGGCGCATTGTAAAATCTGATTTTATGCGGTATTTACTGCCGCTAATGATAAATGCCTGCTGGGCTGTACTACTTGGTACTATCCTGCGCAGGCATTTTTCATTGAGCCTTGTAAATCCTCACCTAAAATCAGATTTTGCTTGTTGCTGTTGGCCATTGGCTTTTTCTATTTTGTGACTATCTTTGTAGTATGAAACCGAGACGGAGAGTTTTATTGGGAATGAGTGGTGGCACGGACAGCTCTGTGGCAGCGCTGCTGTTGCAGGATGCTGGATACGAAGTTACGGGCGTGACTTTCCGCTTCTATGAGACAGACGGCTCTACGGAGTATCTTGATGATGCGCGGGAGCTATGCTCTCGTCTTGGCATTGAGCATATAGTCTCTGACCAGAGAGAACTCTTCAAAACGACTATTATAGGCTACTTCATCCGCGAGTATATGGACGGCCACACGCCAGTGCCTTGTACGCTGTGTAACAACTACTTAAAGTGGCCTCTTCTCCGCCAGTTGGCCGATGAGCGGGGAATTTATCATATCGCTACGGGGCACTATGTGCAAAAGGAGTTTATAGATAACCATTGGCACATTACGGCGGGTGCAGACCCAGATAAAGACCAATCTTTCTTTCTGTGGGGGCTGCCACAAGATATATTAGAGCGGATGCTCCTGCCTATGGGTGCGCTGACAAAGCAGCGCGTGCGCGAAATTGCATTGGAGCGCGGATTTATGAAGGCTGCGCAGAAAAAAGATAGCCTCGGCGTATGCTTCTGCCCGATGGACTACCGCACATTTCTTAGCGACAATGTCCCATCGGAGGCTATTCAGAGGGGGGAGTTTGTGGATGAAAATGGAGAGTTTATCGCTTGGCACGAGGGTTATCCATTCTACACTATCGGTCAGAGGCGCGGACTTGGCATTGATCTTAACAAAGCGACCTTCGTAAAGCAGATTATCCCCGCAGAGAATCGTGTCGTGCTAGCAGACCTTAAGTCATTAGAGCGTACAGAGTTTCGCCTCAAGGATTGGAATATCACAAATCCCGCACAACTACTTGACAGAGACGATGTTATCGTAAAAATCCGCTACCGCAAACAAGCAAATCGCTGCCGAGTAACACTGCTACCAGATAACACCCTGCAAGTTGCTCTTTTTGAACCACTTACAGCCGTAGCCGCAGGTCAAGCAGCCGCCTTCTACCGCGACAATACTATCCTCGGTGGCGGAATTATTGTGGGGTAGTAGCTGTTGGCTATTAGCCATTGGCCATTAGCTGGCTAACGCAGAACAGTGAAATTAAGGAGTTTAACGAGTTTAAGGCTGATTATCACTAACTTCCCTAATCTCCTTAAATTCTTTATTTAGAGTAACAGACTTCGTCTGTGTGTTTGTTCGGATTTAGGGAAACTCTCGTAGAGAGTACGATGAAAAATAGAGCCTCACTCAAGCTCGCTTGAAAGTGAATGGCTCTATTTTTTATCGTAATAGCCGTGAGGCTATCCTAAATCCGCATCAGAGATAAGCGAAACAAGGTTTACGGCATTCTGCCGTTTCCTCCTCGCGGCTCGGCAAAGCCTGCGAGCAGTCTCTGCTCTCGCTCC
>JAFOYS010000334.1 GCA_017391435.1 Alistipes sp.
ATGCACCGCATCTTACGCCTTTTGACGAGAAATTGCGTGGGGGTGTGCTGATTTTGCTTCGGGGTTTCTTTTGTGATGCACCGCATCTTGCAACTTCTGACAAGAAATTGGGGCGGAGCTGATTGGTGGTAGGTGGTTGAGCGTTAACCCTCCTTTGGAGGCTTTTCACCGCTGCGCCTCGGCTGTACAGAGAATTTAATGAAATTAAGGAATTTAGGGAAGTTAGCGAAAAACACTAATCTCCTTAATCTCCTTAATCTCTTTAACTTCCCTAAACACTCTGTTCTGCGTCAGCTGTAGAGTGCTCTGTACACCGTAAGTAAGGCCTATACTATATTTTTTTTCGCGCGCGCGTACTAATTTCAAAAAAAAGATATATCTTTGTAGTTTAAAGCATTATGTTCCTTTGGGGATAGTAAAACGAGATAGATAATGTTTGACAATAGAATAAAGATAGGAATTACGCAGGGTGATACTAATGGCATTGGCTGGGAGGTTATTCTCGGTGCGTTGGCTAACCCTATGATAGTGGAGATTTGTACGCCTGTTGTCTACGGTAATCGCAAGGCGGCGGAGTACTATATGTCGCTTGTGGATGCTGAGGATATGCAGCCATTAAAGTTCTACTACTGCTCTTCGGCTGCTGATGCCAGATATGGTGCGGTGAACTTTGTGGAGGTGGGCGACAAGGAGCTCAAGATAGAGCCTGGCAAGAGTACTGAGGCTTCGGCAAAGGCTGCTATAGCTGCTCTGGATGCCTCTGTGGCAGATCTTGAGGCAGCAGAGCTTAATGCTGTAGTTACTGCTCCGATAAGCAAGGAGGGTATGAATGCTGTGGGCTTTGAGTATACGGGCCATACAGAGTATTTTGAGGCAAAGGCTGAGGGTAAGGCGACGATGATGATGTGTTCGGATATTCTTCGCGTAGCTTTGGCAACGATACACATCCCTGTGCAGAGTGTCTCTCAGTCGCTTACTACTGAGTCTCTTACAAGTCAGCTTGTGCAGCTTCGTGCTACGCTGAAGAGTGACTTTGGTGTTGTTGAGCCGCGCATTGCTGTACTCTCGCTCAACCCGCACGCGGGCGATGGAGGTCTTCTGGGTTCAGAGGAGAGTGATATTATCCGCCCAGCGGTAAATCAGGCCTACGAGCAGGGTGTGCTTGCCTTTGGTCCACTTTCGGCAGACGGACTCTTTGCCAGCGGTGAGTATAAGAATTACGATACTGTGCTTGCAATGTACCACGATCAGGGGCTTATTCCGTTCAAGACACTCTCGCCAGATGGTGTAAACTTTACGGCAGGTCTTGACTATGTGCGTACTTCGCCAGATCACGGTGTAGCCTATGACATTGCCGGTAAGGGAGTAGCAGATGCTCAGTCTATGCGAAATGCTATCTATGCGGCTATAGATATTGTTCGCCGTCGTGAGAACTACTCTCGTTGGAGTCGTAACCCTCTGGAGCACTTTGAGCGTGAGAAGGGACGCGATGTATCTATATCTCTGAAGGATATTCCGGAGAGTGATGAGTAATAAAGAATAAGGCACAGCTGAGCAGTAATCCGTCTCGTTATTGTGGAGCTGCGAAGGTGCAAAATATAAACAATTAAAAAAAGTAAAGAGAATTATGGTTAAAGTAACCTTTCCCGATGGCTCAGTAAGAGAGTTCGCAGCGGGAACAACTGCCTACCAAGTAGCCGAGAGTATCAGCCCTCGTTTAGCTGCGGACTGTCTGGCCGCTTCGGTAGATGAGACAACTGTAGATTTGTCGTATGTAATTAACAACGACTGTGCAATCAAGTTCTACAAGTGGGACGATGCCGAGGGTAAGCACGCCTTCTGGCACACATCTTCACACCTTCTGGCAGAGGCTCTTGAGGCTCTCTATCCAGGCATTAAGTTCGGTATCGGTCCTGCTATTGAGCAGGGATTCTACTACGATGTAGACTGTCCGGTGCCAATTCTTGAGTCTGATCTTCCAAAGATTGAGGCTAAGATGGCAGAGCTTGCTCGTAACAAGGAGACGCTTGTTCGCACAGAGGTAGCAAAGGCAGATGCGCTTAAGACATTTACCGAGAAGGGCGACCAGTATAAGGTTGAGCTTATCACAGCCCTTGAGGATGGAACAATCTCGTTCTACTCAAATGGTGCATTTACAGACCTTTGCCGTGGTCCACATATCCCACACACAGGTTTTATCAAGGCTATTAAGCTTACTTCTGTTGCTGGTGCATACTGGCGTGGTGATGAGAAGAATAAGATGCTTACTCGTATCTATGGTATCTCATTCCCTAAGAAGGCTATGCTTGACGAGTATCTGCAGATGCTTGAGGAGGCTAAGAAGCGTGACCACCGTAAACTGGGTAAGGAGCTTGAGCTCTTTACATTCTCTCAGCGCGTAGGTCAGGGTCTGCCATTGTGGTTGCCTAAGGGTGCAGAGCTTCGTGACCGTCTGGAGCGTTTCCTTCGCAAGATTCAGAAGCAGCATGGTTATCAGCAGGTTATCACTCCGCATATCGGTAATAAGGACCTCTATGTAACCTCTGGCCACTATGCAAAGTATGGTAAGGACTCTTTCCAGCCTATCCACACTCCATTTGAGGGCGAGGAGTACCTGCTTAAGCCAATGAACTGTCCTCACCACTGTGAGATTTACCGTAGCAAGCCTCGTTCATATAAGGATCTGCCAGTTCGTCTTGCAGAGTTCGGTACTGTATATCGTTACGAGCAGAGCGGTGAGCTCCACGGACTTTCCCGTGTACGTTCATTTACTCAGGACGATGCACACCTCTTCGTGCGCCCTGATCAGCTTCTTGAGGAGTTTGAGAAGGTTATCGACATTGTTCTCTATATCTTCCGCACTCTGAAGTTTGATAAGTATACAGCACAGATTTCACTCCGCGACCCTGAGAATACATCTAAGTATATCGGTAGCGACGAGAACTGGGAGAAGGCTGAGAACGCTATTATCCAGGCTTGTCAGGAGAAGGGCCTCAATACAGTAGTTGAGACTGGTGAGGCTGCATTCTACGGTCCAAAGCTTGACTTTATGGTTAAGGATGCACTTGGTAGAAGCTGGCAGCTCGGTACTATCCAGGTTGACTATAACCTTCCAGAGCGTTTTGACCTAACATATAAGGGTGCTGATGATAAACTTCACCGCCCAATTATGATTCACCGTGCGCCATTTGGCTCTATGGAGCGCTTTGTGGCAGTGCTTCTTGAGCATACAGCAGGTAAGTTCCCACTTTGGCTTGCACCAGATCAGTGCGTAGTACTTCCTATTTCTGAGAAGTTTAACGCATATGCTGAGGAGGTTGCCGCATATCTTAACGAGCACGATGTTCGCGCACAGATTGATGACCGAAATGAGAAGATTGGTCGTAAGATTCGCGATAACGAGCTCAAGCGTATCCCTTACCTGCTTATTGTAGGTGAGAAGGAGGCTGCGGAGCGTAGCGTCTCTGTTCGTGCACAGGGCGAGGGCGATAAGGGCTCAATGACCCTTGAGCAGTACCGTGATTATATGCACGGACTTGTTGCAGCGGAGATTGAGGCAAACAAATTGCAGTAAACTTTCGTAGTATATATGGGGCTGTTGCAGTGCAGCCCCTGCTACCATAACTTATTTTTTATTAACACATTTAATAACTTTAATGGCTGGTTTCAAACCATTTACCC
>JAFOYS010000004.1 GCA_017391435.1 Alistipes sp.
CCATCATCTGCTCGGTTGAGCACCCAGTTCATATCGTATCCACGACCCGCAACAAGTTGACTATCATCACTATCTATCATATCGCCAATGGCGTGAGCAGTGTTAAAGTCGTATGCCGTACCCGCCACAGCGCGACACTCTCCCGTAGGGATAAGGTTGCTATCGGTAGGGGTAATATGGTCGGCATCTATCTGCAGTATGTGGTCGGTAATTGTTCCGCCAGCCTCGCCCTTGAGGTTGAAGAAGGAGTGGTGCGAGAGGTTGACAACAGTGGTCTTGTCTGTCACAGCGAGGTACTCTACTGTAAACTCGTTCTGAGGGGTAAGAGCATAGGTCATAGTAATATCCAGATTACCTGGGAAGCCATCCTGACCATCTGGGGCAATGTAGTGGAGGGTTATGGCGTTATCAGTAGCGCTCAGAACATCCCACACAACCATATCAAGGCCCTTGTCGCCTCCGTGCAGAGTCTGACCGTTGTTGTTCTGCGGAGTGGTGTACTCTACCCCCTCAAGGGTAAACTTACCGCCACCGATACGGTTTGCCACGCGACCTACAACAGCACCGAGGAATCGCTCACCAGGGTTGTTAATATACTCTTCTACAGTTGGATAGCCAAGCACAATGTCTGCCATACGACCCTCACGGTCTGGTGCCCAGAGGCTCACTACGCGGGCTCCAAAAGTGGTCACCTGCATCGTAAGGGTTCCGTTTGTAAGGGTGTAGAGGTCGGTACTCTTGCCATCTACCGTTGCGCGGAAGGCATCCGCAGCAATCAGTTCAATGCTCTGCTCTGACTTGCCACAGCAAGCAACAAAGAGCAGCGCTGCAGCCAAAAAATAGGTTAGTCTCATAGTTGTTTTACTCCTTTATATATTCCTTTTCTCATTCTTATAAGATACTGTGCCTTCGGTAGTTGAAAGGTCAGTGTGTATAGCAGTGCCAAGATATATGCTACAACCATCTTGCACCTCTCAGCAGATATAAGCCTCTCTACACTCTCTGCTCTAAGGGCTTTGCTTCGGCCGATATTGTAGCAGAGGCGGTCAAAGTAACTGTCTGTTGTCTTCTCGGCTGGTATATAGTGATATATAGCCGCATTAGGGACAAAGTAGAGAGGGTATCCCTCAGCACGCAGACGGGCAAAGAGGTCGTTCTCCTCGCCACCCATAAGGCTCTGCCCATTGCGACCCAAGCGGGGATTAAAGAGCCCTACCCTATCAAAAACCTCACGGCGAAAGGCCATATTGCCACCCGCAGGCACTCGGTTTTTAGGAAAGAGCGTCACCGCAATATCAAGGTCAAGGGTGTTGGCTATCATCCGCTCTGTGTAGTGCGACATCCATCGTGGTCGGCCACTCTCAAAGACCGCACGCACCGCTCCTCCCGCAGCCATAGCCGTAGGGAAGGAGTCAAAGAACTCTATATAACTCTCAATATAACCCTCTTCCAGAGTCTCATCGTCGTCAATAATGGCTATATACTGCCCCACAGAGGCGGCAATACCGCAGTTGCGAGCATTGCTAAGCCCCTGCTTATGCTCGGTAACCATCCTTAGGTTAAAGCCCTGATGCTCAGAGGCAAAGCGAGCAAAGTCCTCGGCAGTGCTATCCGTAGAGTTATTGTTCACAACAACGCACTCCCACACCTCAGCAGGTGCTGACTGACCGACAACAGAGCCCAGCGTGCGGAGCAAACTTTGACTTCGATTGTATGTAGCAATAATGAGTGACAACTTTTTCATACCACAAATTTACTATTTTTTGCGGAATTTTTCCTATCTTTGGGTAATTTTAATCACTAAAACGACCGTAAAATGAAAAAACTCGCTATCTATCTGATGTTTATCCTCTGTGGAGCATCAGCAGTTATGGCAGCACCGCCACGAACATCCTTTGTAAAAGTCACCGTAACGCCAGACCACGCCGACTGGTGCTACAAGTGCGGTGAGAAGCCCACATTCAGCGTCACTGTTACCGACTGCAGCAACGCTCCGATAAAGGACGCACAGATCTACTACGAGATCTCGGAGGACTTCCTCTCTCCACTTGAGAAGGGCGACAAGACCCTTGCTGATGGTGCTATAACCTTTACAGGTCATACGATGAAAAAGCCTGGCTTCCTCCGTTGCAGAGTCTGGGCAAAGGTTGATGGCAAAAAGTACGATGAGTGCGCCACTGCAGCCTTTGAGAAGGAGCGTATTGAGCCTAAAACCATTATGCCAAAGGACTTTGAGGCCTTCTGGCGTGCTGAGATAGAGAAGAATCAGAAGATTGATATGCTTCCACAGCTTGACCTTGTACCAGAGAAGTGTACACCGAAGGTAAAGGTCTACTCGGCATCGTTCCAGAGCTTCAAGAAGGGGTCACGAATCTACGGAACTCTCTGCGTGCCAGCTTCCTACAACGGCAAGTGCCCTGCAATACTCATTGTACCAGGTGCGGGCTGTCGCTCTCGCAAGGGCTACTACGCTGAGGCAGAGAAGGGCTTTGTCACCTTTGAGGTGGGCATTCACGGCATCCCTACCG
>JAFOYS010000335.1 GCA_017391435.1 Alistipes sp.
TATACTTACCCTCGGCATCGGTAGATGTACCGATAGTGGTTCCATCAACCACAACAGTTGCACCAATCACTGGAGCACCCTTTGTATCGGTAACAGTACCCGAAACTTGCTTATTCTGTGCTATAGCCATACCGACTACTGACAGAATAGCAGCTAATGAAAGTACAATTTTCCTTACCATAAGCATTAAATATTAGTTAAAAATAAAAATCTTTTCTTCGCAAAGTTAATAATAAACATTAACTCAACCAAATAATTTTCTTATAAAATTAGGTCAAAGTGACAGATTTGTAGCATTTTACACCAAATAATAGTTGATTGAAAGTTTTTAGGTATACAATAGTTACAAACTGTAATTAAATTTTTTCAATAAATTGTTTAAGAAATATAAAAACACATACCGTAACCACCAAAAATGCCGTTAGAAGCGTCTCTAACGGCATTTTTTACCACAACTTTTTTGCTTACAATTTTTTGGCTTACATTTTGTAAGCAGAGCAGGGATATGTTAACTTCTGCTCCGTATTTTTATGTTATCGGGGGGGGTATCGCTTGTTTCCCTTATAATATATATAGGTACACTACTCAACCACAAGCAACGACGAGTCTCCATATGAGAGGAAACGGAAGTCGTTTGCAAGTGCATAATCGTAAATTTTATGCCAATCTTCGCCTACATATGCACTAACAAGGAGCAGTAGTGTTGACTTTGGCTGGTGGAAATTTGTAACAATACGATTGACAATTCTAAAGCGATAACCCAGAGGGGTAATCATAATCTGGGTAGCGGCCTTAATACTCTTTTCGCCTCGCGCAGCGAGATACTCTATAAGGGTATCAACCACCTGCTGAGCCATAAAATCGGCAGGAATATCGTACAGTTCCCACTGACCAATCACCCGCTCGGTCTGGGCATCTGCAGTCTGCTTTACACGCCAAGCAAGGGCGGCAAGTGACTCAAGGGTACGCACCGAGGTGGTTCCTACGGCAGTGACCTTACCAATTTTGGCACGCAGAAGTTCCAGCGTCTGCATAGTGACCTCAAAGTGCTCTGTATGCATTGCGTGCTTTGTCGCATCCTCATCCTTTACAGGGAGGAATGTTCCAGCACCCACGTGGAGCGTAACCTCTCCAAATGTAAAGCCCTCGCTCTTAAGTCCCTCTATCAGTTCCTCAGTAAAGTGTAGACCCGCCGTAGGGGCCGCCACAGAACCCTCAAAGCGAGAGTAGACCGTCTGATAACGGGTGTTGTCAATATCCTCGCTCTCGCGGTTAAGATATGGAGGAATAGGTATACGACCTAAATACTCAAGCAGCTGTCCGAAGGTCATAGGCGCATCCCACACAAAGCGTACAATATGCTCACGAACACCTCGCTCAGCAATAAACGCCTCAAGAAGATACTCTGCGCCCTGATAGCTGAACGGAATCTGCACAGCACCCTGCTTCCACTTCTTCAGGTTGCCCACAATACAGCTCCAGCAGCACTCTGCTGTAGCTGCAAATGCGCGCTCATAGTCTGCTGGTGCAGTTGGCTCAAGGCAAAAGACCTCCACACGAGCACCCGACGACTTGTGCATAACAAGTCTGGCTCTCACAACCTTAGTATTGTTAAATACAAAGAGCGTATCAGAATCAAGCTGCTGGCCTATATCCGAAAATCTACGCTCAGTAATCTCGCCATTGCGATAGACAAGTAGCTTGGAGTTATCACGGCGCTCAAGCGGAAACTTGGCAATGCGCTCATCCGGCAGCGGATAGTCAAAGTCGTTGATGTTTATTGATTTAGCCATTGGCTATTGGCTATTAGCTATTGGCCTAAGAGCAGAGATACTCCACTATAGACCATATAGATGTTAAAAATACCACTATGGGCTGCACTGATGTACAACCCATAGTCAATGTTAATATTATGACACAAAATCGGCAATCTCTTGCACCAATTTAGTATCAAATGCGCCCTTACCGCGCAAATAAAGTCAATTCTTAGAAACCCTTACCAATAGCAAGGAAGTCCTCA
>JAFOYS010000336.1 GCA_017391435.1 Alistipes sp.
CCATAGCTTGACGCCTTAACCATAGCCACAAGTTTTGTTGCTGGTGACATCTTTGTGCGGAAGTAGTTGATATTTCGCTCAATAGCACTAAGATTTACCTCCAAGACTGTCGTATGGCTCTTTAGCTCTAAAAGGTGGGATATGCGCTCTGTACGCGACTCTCTATTACCCTTTATAAGTAGCGCTGACGAGGTGATATCAAGGCTATTTATATCAGCAAGTAGCTCCTCTGTACTGCTATAGAAACGGGCAGGAAGTGTAAAGAGAGGCGAGTAGCTGCAAATAGCGCTACCTACACCTATAAACATCTCTACCCCACTATGGACAAGCATCTGCGAGACGACTCTATAGAGCTCAGGCTCTGGCAGTTTACTTTGCAGTATATCCGAGAGAACAACCACCTTACGACGCGACTGCGCGACAGAGTTTAGATAGTCAAGCGCAATTGCAAGTGACTCAATATCACAGCTATAACTATCGTCAACTATCAGCGAATCTCTTACACCCTGCTTTACCTCAAGGCGCATTGAAAGGGGTTGTAGCTGCGTAAAGTCTGGTGCCGCAAAGCCGAAAATACGACAAAAGGCCGAGACTATACGCGCATTAGCGGGCCAAATACCCTCTGGAAGATTGTTAACCATCTCCGTAGAGCAGTCAACAAGTTCACGACCACTATACTGACTCTCTAAAGCATTCGCAAGTTGTTTATACTCAGAGTCGTAGATAATTCTCTCTGCGGAGTTGGCGAGATATATCTTCTCTGCAATCTTCTGCTCTAAACTCTCAAAATTAGCCTGATGTGCGTCGCCAATAGATGTAAAGATAACTGTCTGCGGAGCAATCATCTGCTCAAGGGTCTCCATCTCGCCTACTTGTGATATTCCAGCCTCAATAAGTGCTATCTGTGCATCATCTGGAATCATTAGCAGTGACAGAGCCACACCAAGTTGCGAGTTATAACTTCGTGGCGAGCGATAGAGTTTAACGCTCGGCGCGACAGACTGTGCAATCCACTCCTTAACGGTCGTCTTACCGTTAGAGCCGGCAATAGCAACCACATAGCCATCAAAGTGTTGACGACTGTAGGCTGCAAGGGTCTGAAGCGCCTTAAGTGAGTTTTCTACAACCACAGCACCGCACCCATCTGGTAGTTCAACCTCTCGCTCAACAATAAAGGCCCTCACTCCTCGGGCTACCATATCTGAAATATAGTTATGAGCATCGTGATTAACACCCCTCATAGCCACAAACAGAGCCCCCTCTAAAGGTTGCATAGTGCGACTATCTGTCTGAAAAGCACTAACGCTACAGTCTGCTCCGTAGTGCTTTGCAGAACATATCTGCGCTATTTGTGAGAGTAGAAACTGCATATAGTATTACAATGAAAATGTCACAATAGTAATTCCCGAGCCACCGTGGTCAGGATGGTCATCAACGGCACTCTGAACGGCCGGAATGGTACGAAGGAAGCGGCGAATCTCCTCCTTAAGGGCACCTGTGCCCTTACCGTGCAGAATTGTTACCGAGCCAATGCCTACCATCAGCGCATCGTCAATAAAGTCACGCACGCGGTCTAAAGCATCTACAACACGCTCACCGCGAACATCTATAGTACCCTTAAAGTCAAGTCGGCGCTGTGAAATCTCTGTGCCTATCACAGTGCGAGGTGTCTGAGGTCGTGTTGCACGATGATACTCCGCCGACGAGATTGCCTCAAGGCGCGAAGCATCAACAGTCGTAAGCATCTGACCAAAAGCTACTTGAGCCTTCTTACCACGCAGTGACTGCACAACACCCACACCCTCGTGACCAACAAGACGCACCTTTGAGCCAACCTCAATAGGTAGCTTTTTCTTCTCTACCTCTGCTTGTGGCGTCTGCTCGCTCTTATTTGCCTTACGCTCCTCACGGCGCTGGCGACGACGAGCAATGCGCTCCATCTCTCGGTCTATCTGCTCATTGTTCTCTACAGAGTCCACCTGCTCAACGCTATCCTTAAACTCGTTGAACGACTGTCTGAGGCTACGGGTCTGCTCCTTTTCGGCCTGAGCCTCACGAATACCGCGAATAGTGCCCTCAATCTGGCGATTGGCCTCTGCAATAAGCTCCTTAGCGCGAGTTTTAGCCTGATGGAGAATAGCACGACGCTCCTCGCGGATAGCAGCGAGCTGCTCGTGATAGTTCTGCTCAAGCTCCTCAACCTTACGGTCAGTCTGGCGAATCTTCTCACGCTTCTGCTCCCAATAGCGTTTATCGCGAGCAATCTCACGAAGTTGCTTCTCAATATCGATATGTTCTGAGCCAACCTTCTCTCGAGCAGAGGTGATTATAGCCTCTGGAAGACCTATCTTACGGGCAATCTCTATTGCAAACGAACTACCAGGCTTACCTGTCTCAAGGCGGAAGAGTGGGCGGATATTCTGCACATCAAACATCATAGCACCATTGATAACGCCCTCGGTAGATGAGGCGTAGTACTTAATGTTTGAGTAGTGTGTAGTAATAACTCCAAAGCAGTTGCTATCAACAAGTTTCTCAAGCACCGCCTCGGCAATAGCAGCACCAATAACAGGCTCTGTACCCGTACCAAACTCATCTATAAGCACAAGCGAACGGCTATCTGCACCAGCGAGCATAGCCTTCATATTTATAAGGTGAGATGAGTATGTTGAAAGGTCGTTCTCTATAGACTGCTGGTCGCCAATGTCAATAAACAACTTATTGAAGACTGGCAACTCTGTACTCTGGGCAACGGTAACTGGAAAACCGCACTGGAACATATATTGGATAATTCCAAAGGTCTTTAGACATACAGATTTTCCACCCGCATTTGGACCAGAGATTACAAGTATACGACTCTGCTTATCAAGTCGTGCATCAAGCGGAATTAGCTCACGGCCATTGCGCTTAAGGGTCTGGGCAAGAAGTGGATGGCGAGCCTTAACGAGCCACAGTTCACCGTCACTTACTATCGGTTGCACAGCATCGTTTTCTGCAGCCCAGCGAGCCTTAGCGCGAATCATATCTATAGTTGCCACATACTCACCTGCACGAGCAACTGCCTCAATATCAGCACGAACAAGATTTGCAAAGGCTGTAAGCACCTTAACAACTTCACGACGCTCTGTATACTCCAGCTCCTTAAGACGATTATTAAGTTCAACAACCTCTACGGGCTCTACATAGAATGTCTTACCTGTTGCAGACTCGTCGTGAATAAAACCCTGAAGTTTGCGCTTATTTGCAGCCGCCACGGGGATTACTGCACGACCCTCACGAATAGATATTGCCGCATCGGCATCTACAATACCGGCACTTTTAGCACTCTGAAGCACAGAGTGCAACCTCTTTGAGACTTGACCCTCTGACTGACGAATCTCTCGACGCACAGCGGCAAGTTCTGGTGAGGCATTGTCGCGCATATTTCCGCGATCGTCAATAATGCGCTCTATCTCCTTTATTATATGACTCAGAGGCTCAACTCCCGAAGAGAGGCGGTTTAGCGCCGTAAACTGCTCACTGCCGCGAATAATCTCAACAACGGCAGCAGCAGCCGAAAGGGTAATACCAAGGCGCAGAACCTGCTCACAGTCAAGAAAAGTTCCCTCAACACGAAGAGTCTCTACAAGAGTATCAATATCAAAAAACTCATCCTTGAGCACCGAGCAATTCATCGTAAGAATTGTACCCATCTCGGCAGCAAGTGCCTGACGGGTAGCAATTTGACGCGGCGATGTAGAGAAGGTCTCGCAGTCCAAAAGCTCTGCCGAGCGGTGCATAGTACACAACTCTCGGCACTGGTTTCGGATAGTATCAAAACCTATTTTACTCTCAAAATTCTCAGGATATATCATACACTGTTTAACTACAAATTACCCGACCAGAGAGCATATGCTGCACAAGGTCGGGCATAAAACTACGGACTACTCAGCCTTTGCAGCTCTCTTCTCCGCCTTGGCAGCCTTCTTCTCTGCCTTAGACTCTCCACCAAAGAGCGAGAAGTGGACATAGCGCTTTGGATTCTCCTTCAGATCTCCAAGCAGAGCAGATAGATTCTCCGAAGCCTGAGTGAGGTTTGCATAGAGCTCCTTATCATTAAGCAGACTGCCTACAGTACCCTCTGCACTATTAAACTTAGCAAGGAGGGTGCTCAGATTATCAACAGCCGCAGCAAGTTTCTGGCCCATCTGCTGCTCATCAAGCGTTGTAGCGAGATTGTTTACGCTTGAGACAATGCTATCAATCTTCTCTCCATTACTCTTAAGTGTACCGGTAAACGAGTCAAGATTTGA
>JAFOYS010000337.1 GCA_017391435.1 Alistipes sp.
CTGGACTATGCGTGTGGCAGAGATGTGTCGCTCGTTTACTGTTGAGGCAAGAGAGGTCTCTGGCATTAGGATAAACGAGGCTGTTGTGACTGGAGCCTCTGAGAGCAGTGCTACAAGATCTTTCTGCTGCTCAGCCTCGCTGCCGTTAAACTTCTCGTAGCAGTCTACATTGGGCTGAATAGTTGCCACGGTAATCGGCTTGCGAGAGGTATAACGCTCTGAGGATGGGGCGTTTATAGCATATAGCACAAGCGAGAAAATCAGCGGACAGACAACCTTTGCTGCGGCAGCTATCCAGCTATGCTTTGTGCCCTTTTTGAGAGCCTCAAAGAGTAGAATATTTGAAACTAAAACCCACAGTGAGCCGCCCTGAACGCCGGTATACTCGTACCACTGCACTGCCCAAGTGTCAAAGGCAAAGGCGTTACCCAGCGTGAGCCACGGGAAGGAGAGTGCTGGGGCAGAGATATAGATATACTCGCAGGCCAACCATCCACAGACAAGCAGGGTGTATGATATACCCTTAGACATTCGTTTGCTAACGCAGTGAAAGAGTATAATTGGAAGTAGAGCCCACCAACTGCCGATAATTGTGCCGGCAATAGTGCCTATAGCTGCGGCGTTCCATACCCACCATATTGTCGATAGGTGCCACAGTATAAAGCTAAGTGATGCCCATAGTCCAAATTTCAGTGTATCACGCAGTGAGCCAGAGTAGCTATGCGAAATAGCAAGCAGTGGTACAAGCGCAATAAGCACTGTAAAACCGCTGACTGTCATCCAGCCCAAACCAAGCAGTAGGGCAGAAAGCAGGCTGAGCGTGAGTCTCTGGAAGGTAGAAAGTGAGTCGATGTTTAGTTTCATTATCTTACTTTGTCTTGTATGCACAGCGGTACTTGCCCTTTGCAAGGTTCAGAATCTTGCCCTTCAGAAGGTTGCGGCGTAGAGGTGAGAGGTGGTCTGTAAATACCTTACCCTCAATATGGTCGTACTCGTGCTGGATTACGCGAGCAGGGTAGCCATCAAACTCATCGTCGTGCTGGACAAAGTTCTCGTCAAGATATCGCATACGAATCTTTACGGGACGAGACACATTCTCGTGAATGCCTGGCAGTGAGAGGCATCCCTCCTCAAAGAAGTCGGTCTGCTCGCTTCGCTCGTAAATCTCTGGATTTACAAAGACACGGCGGAAGTTTGCAAGCTCTGGTACATCCTCTGCCCACGGAGTGCAGTCAACAATAAATAGACGGATATTCTTGCCAATCTGCGGAGCAGCAAGACCTACGCCCGACGCCTCGTCAAGTGTGAGGAACATATCCTCAACAAGTTTCTTGAACTCTGGATAGTCTGGTGTTATCTCAACTGATTGGTTTCGCAGTACTTGCGAACCATATATGACTATAGGATAAATCATTGTAAAACTATTTTATGAGGCTTTTGCCTCGTTATGCTTGTTTCAAAAATGCTCACATAGCTCTACTATGCTCCGCTTTTTTCACCTTCGCAAGCCTTGCAAAATCACTCCTAAAAGTAATTTTACAGTTTTATGCGGTTGAAAAGCTAATGGCCAATGGCTAACAGCTAACAGCTAATGGCTGATACTCTCCATATATGACTGGAGAATTATTGTGGCGGCGACGCGGTCGACAATAGCTTTGTCGCGGCGGGCCATCTTGCCAATGCCACTCTCAAGGATTGTGCGCTGGGCCATAACAGAGGTAAATCGCTCGTCGTGCAGCACGACCTCCTTATCGGGGTATGCTCGGCGAAGGCGTAGCACCAGAGGCTCGATATACTTCATAGTCTCTGATGGTTGGCCATTCATCTGAGAAGGTTTGCCCACCACGATTGTTGAAACGGCATTCTGCTCGCAATATTGTGCGATAAATCGCTCCAACTCTTTGGTGGCAACAGTCTCAAGGGCTCCGGCGATAATGCGCAGAGGGTCAGACACGGCCAACCCTGTGCGCTTAACTCCGTAGTCTATAGCGAGTATTCTGGACATCTGCCTAAGCTCTTGTTATGCCTTAATCTTCTTATACAGAGGGCGGAATGATACTGCCTCGCCGATAATCTTATCAAGGTCAGCAATAGCTACGCGCTGCTGCTCCATAGTGTCGCGGTGGCGGATAGTTACAGTGCCGGTCTCAAGGCTGTCGTGGTCTACAGTGACGCAGAATGGTGTACCAACAGCATCCTGACGGCGGTAACGCTTACCGATAGAGTCCTTCTCGTCGTAGCTTACAGCGTAGTCGAACTTAAGGTCGTCAATAATCTGGCGAGCAAGCTCTGGAAGACCGTCCTTCTTTACAAGTGGCATAACGGCAACCTTTGTTGGAGCAAGGCAAGCAGGGATGCGAAGAACTACGCGCTCCTCACCGCTCTCAAGCTTCTCCTCGCAGTATGCAGCAGACATAATCTGCAAGAACATACGGTCAACGCCGATAGAGGTCTCAACAACATATGGCACATAGCTCTCGCCGCGCTCTGGGTCGAAGTACTGAATCTTCTTGCCTGAGTACTCCTGGTGGCGGCCAAGGTCAAAGTCTGTGCGTGAGTGGATACCCTCAACCTCCTTAAAGCCGAATGGGAAGTTGAACTCGATATCTGTAGCGGCATTTGCATAGTGTGCAAGCTTGTCGTGGTCGTGGAAGCGGTACATATTGTCACCAAAGCCCAGGGCACGGTGCCAAGCCATACGGGTGTTCTTCCACTCGTTCCACCACTGCATCTCTGTACCTGGCTGTACGAAGAACTGCATCTCCATCTGCTCAAACTCACGCATACGGAAGATAAACTGGCGAGCAACAATCTCGTTACGGAAGGCCTTACCAATCTGTGCAATACCGAATGGAAGCTTCATACGACCAGTCTTCTGTACATTGAGGAAGTTTACAAAGATACCCTGAGCAGTCTCTGGGCGGAGGTAGATAGTATTTGCACCCTCAGCAGTAGAGCCCATCTGGGTAGAGAACATAAGGTTGAACTGGCGAACATCTGTCCAGTTGCGAGTACCAGAGATAGGGCAGACAATCTCACAGTCGAGGATAATCTGCTTAAGAGCCTCAAGGTCGTTCTTATCAAGAGCCTCAACAAAGCGAGCGTGAACAGCGTCGCGCTTTGCTGCAATCTCAAGCACGCGTGGAGAGGTTGCGCGGTACTGCGCCTCGTCAAAGGCCTCACCAAAACGCTTGCGAGCCTTGTCGCACTCCTTCTGAATCTTCTCGTCCTGCTTTGCCATCCACTCCTCAATAAGTACATCGGCGCGATAACGCTTCTTTGAGTCCTTGTTGTCAATAAGTGGATCGTTAAATGCAGCTACGTGGCCAGAAGCCTCCCAAGTCTTTGGGTGCATAAAGATAGCGGCGTCAATACCTACGATATTCTCGTGGAGCTTTACCATTGAGTCCCACCAGTAGCGCTTGATGTTGTTCTTCAACTCAACACCATTCTGACCATAATCATAAACAGCACCAAGACCGTCATAAATCTCGCTTGATGGGAAAATAAAACCATACTCCTTACAGTGAGCAATAAGTTTCTTAAAGAGTTCTTCCTGTGTCATAAATCTATATTTTTTATTGTTGTTTTCTAAAACACCGTAGTATGAAATACTAAAGCATAACTTCCAAACTGCAAAGGTATAAAATTTTTCGCAAATGTGCTCTCTTATTTTATATTATGTGTGCTGTGTTGATTTTTTTTGTAATTTTGTGCTAAAATTATGATGTTATGAAGAGATTTTTATATGTTGTGACGCTATTTTTGCTCGCCCTTTTTTGTGGCTGTACAACTACCGATACTGCAGGACAGATTACTCTAAAATCGCTCAGAGTGGAGCCCAGGAGTGTTGTGTTGCGTGAGGGTGGTACTATTGCCCTTAAGGTGATAAGTGAGCCTGCTGCTGAGGGGTTGGAGTTTAGCTGGTCGTCTACAGATATGTCTGTTGCAAGGGTGGATGCTCAGGGTGTAGTAAAGGCTATATCTGTGGGCTCTGCTCAGATTGTCTGCAAGTATGGCGAGCAGATATCTGCGCGCTGCTCGGTGCAGGTTTTAGAGAAGGGTGAGGATGACTCAGGCTCTGAGCCAGAGCCAAATCCTGAACCAAAGAGTCTTACTGTGGCTGAGCTGGATAAGCCGTTGAGTAAGAGTATGATATTCTCGTCGCGTCAGCTGAGATATCCGGGTACTGTTATGCAGTGTTTTGACTTTTATGACAACAGTCGTAGTGGTTATATTTACTTCTCACAGTGCGGTGGAGATACGGCTACAGGTCGCAAGTGGATTGTGGTTGCAAGTCGTGTGAAGAGGGGTATTTATGGAGATACATCGCACAGTGGAGAGGCTATGTATCTTCGTTGGTTTGGCCACGGCACAATAATGTGTGTAGAGCACTCTGAGAAGGATGGTCAGGACTATATTTGGATCAACAGCAACGGCACTCTATCGGGAACAAATTATACTGATCAGAAGACTGTATCTCGCATACTCTATCAGCCAGAAAAGACCTTTGAGCACTGCACCGGAGAGCACTTTTTCCTTGATTCGTACAGAGATATGGCCGGCAAAACTTGGACAAAATTGCTTGATTTCCAGGCAAACATCGACTTTGAGGCTCGCCGCCTGCTTGCGACTTGTCGCACCAGCGGTATGCGTCACTTGATTATCTATGATCTTGATGAGGTTTTGGCGCTCAAGGAGCA
>JAFOYS010000338.1 GCA_017391435.1 Alistipes sp.
CCCTATCTGCTGCGACCATTACCCTATCTGGGCGCTTTGTCTTTGCCCCTTTGGTAATAATTGCGCTCTCGGTATAGACCTCATCCCAGATATCTGAGAACCACTCCTCAACCATCGGATTGCTAAACATAGCATCTATCTGCTCAAGGAGCTCATTAGCCTCTGCCTGATCAATAACCATATTGTTTGACAGCTGCTTGATTGCTCTCTCTATATCCTCACGGGTAGTGGCACGCTCCATTATGCCGTGCAGAACAATTCCCTCCTGGCGTGGAGAGATAGCTCCGCCCTTACGAGCCTCAATAAACCTTGATGATGAGAGTTTCAGACTCATCTTAAACGGTGACATTGTGCAATCATCAAACTCGACAGTTCCCTGCTCTGCCTCTGTAGGGTTAATCACCGAGTCAAATGTTCCATACTGATAGACTATGTCAGATGTTGTGTCAACCTCTCCGTTCTCATTGCACTTTGGCTTCATACCCAGCGCCTTGTATATCAGATGGCCTACAGTTGTATCCTTATCCTCCCTCTCATTACTCATCGGTGCAGGGAAGAAGATATGCAGCTGCTCTTTTGGTCGTGTAAAGGCCACATAGAGTAGGTTTATTGAATCTACATAGTTATAGACCATATCGCGATAGTACCCCTCTGAGAATATCGAATTGCGAGCAACCGAGTTAGCCACAACAGGGAAGCGTATATCTGTATCCAACTTGTCACTCTTCATTGGCTGTGTCCAGATTGTTGACGGGTTGCTTAACGACTCATTCAAATTCCAGGTGCAGTATGGAATTATGACAACCTTATTCTCAAGACCTTTAGACTTGTGAATTGTCATAATCTCAATAGCGTTGACATCCTTATCTACAGAGACCGACTTCTCGCCACCCTTCTCATTCCACCAAGAGACAAAGAGCGACAGGTCTGCAACCTTATTGGCGCAGAACTTTACAATCTGCTCGTGGAAGGCATCTGCATATACTGTCTGACCCTTGAACTGCTCTGGGTAGCGAACCATTATCTGCATATAGGCCTGCTCAGGCGAGAGCATTCTGATATGGTCAAAAAAGGCAATCTCCTCGGCTGTTGGTGTGTGGTAGAGGTCAAAGTTATGACAGAATTTGTTGTACATAGCAAGGCTGACAGTATCTTTTCTATCTACAGCATACTTCATCACCGCAAGGGCAAACATCACAACCACTGAGCTATTTATCTTCAGCGCCTCTTGAGTCATAATACCAAAGCGCATTGACTCATCCTGCGCTCCCGCCTCAAGAAGTAGCGAGGCTATCTTGCCGGCGTGATCTTTCTTACGAACAAGTATTGTAATATCGCAAGGTTTGTACCCCTTCTCATAGACCAGAGTCCTGATAAGCCCAACAATATCTGGCTCTTTCTCTCTGTGTGCTGTAACCGAGACATAGCCCGTACGATGTGGCTTGCGCTTGGCATTCTGCTTAAGCAGAGGCCAGCTATATGCATCTCCAACTGCGTTGTAGAGCTCAGAGTAGAGCTCATTGGTTATATGCGACTTCTTAAGGGCCTGAGTCAGCATACCATTAAGAGAGTTGTTAAGACGCCTTGTTGCAAGACTTATCGCGACATTATTGAACCTAACGACATTTGGCTGACTGCGATAGTTATCCTCCAGATTACTCAGCATAACTGCAGAGCGACCCTCCGAGAGCTCTACTGGAGCCTTAACACCGAGAATATTCCAGTCACTACCACGGAAACGATATATAGACTGCTTGATATCACCCACAAGTAGCACCGCTACATCCTCACTCTGCGAGATTGCATTGCGAAGCATCGGCAGAAAGTTCTGCCACTCCATAAGCGAGGTGTCCTGGAACTCGTCAATCATAAACTTATCAAAGACATTGCCCACCTTCTCGTAGATAAACGGTGCATCGCTCGGCTCACGAACAAACTGCGCTATAGTGTGCTTTGTCTGCGCCAGCAGCATAGTGTTCTGATCCTTACAGATCTCTGCCACCTTCTTATAGAGGTCATACATCAGCGCAAAACTACGATAGTTTCTTGAGAGCAACGAGATGCTGTTGTTTAGATACAGCACCTTGTCGTATTCATCCACAACTCGTGCCACTAACGGCTGCAGCTGAGCTGCCAACTCATAGGCACCTGCATCTCCCTTTCTATCCTTTGAAAACCACTCTGATAGATCATCATTCTGATGAGCTAAGAATGGATTTGAGGGGCCTTCGATTTTCCTATTAGAGCGAGCAATCTTCTCAAAGTGTTTAGTAAAGTCTCTTTTAAATGTATGGTGGCAATACCCCGCATCAGATATCATCTGCAACGCTCGAGTGCCAATATTGATATACTCATCCACAAACTTTTGGGCAGCGGCGGTATAATCTGTGACCATCTTCTCCAGCTGTTCCTTATCAATCTCACGGTCAATAGCGTTTCGTGCCTGCTCGCCAAATAGCTCATCCTTGAGGCTTAAAAGCACTCGCTTGATGTTCCACTGACTACCAATCTCAATATTCTCCTCAGCAAGACTCTCTAACCACTGCTGCAGCGAGGTATCCTTCTCCACCTGCTCAATAAGCATATCTACACCCCTCTGCACTAACGGTGCGGTATCAAGCTCAATAGCATAGTCCATATCTATATTGAGCTCCTTTGCAAAGGCTCGCACAATACGCTGAAAGAATGTATCATTTGTAAGTATCGAGAATCGAGAGTAGTCGTGCAGTATGGCACTTCTAACCATCATTGCACGCTTACGAAGCACCGGCTCTGGGAGTGCAGTCTTCTCGAGCAAAATGGTCAAAAACTCGCACGGTTCTCCTGTTGCAAGATTATTTATCTGCGTAAGAATACGCGTCTTCATCTCCTCAGTAGCCTTATTGGTAAAGGTTACCGCCAGAATTGTGCGGTATATATTGGGATTAAAATCCTCATCACTCTGCCCAGGCTGATTGCGTAAAGTGTTGTAAATATACTCGCAGGCAAGCGAAAAAGTCTTACCTGAACCCGCACTGGCCTTGAGTATTCTTGCCTTATAATTTTGATTAGTAGCCATAACGGTGTAAAGGTAAGAAAATTTTATGTGAATAACAAATTTTAGCTACTCGTTTTACACCTCTTTGGCCTACAGTTTGCACGCTACTGGCTGAACCTTTTAATTGAAAAAATTATGAAACAGAGTGGACTTTGTATTGTATCCCTGCTGGGCGGGGCGTTGATGGGTGCAGCTATTGCGATGCTTGTAACCCCAAAGAGTGGTCGTCAGATGCGCGAGCAGATTCGTGACTTTATTGACGAAGAGCTTGAGAAGATCCGTTGCAAGTGCTCGGACGGCGGCTGCGATACTCACACTTCAGAGGCTATAAAGTAGCGCTATGAGAGGCAACAGACCCCTATTCCTGCCGCTCGCAATAATGGTAGTCTGCACAATTATTGCATCACTACTCTTTGTCGGTGCTTTTATTGCGTGGTTAGCAGAGCTCTTCGGCTCGTTAAAGCTCCCCTGTCTTATTGTAGGGGCATTTATGGCAATTATCGCCGCCACAGTCTACTCAGTAACGCTAAAGAGTTACTTCAGCCAGATTGAGAATGAGCTGAGTGTTGTATACACCGTAGCGCGCACTGTTCGCAGTTGGATTAACTTGGCAGCGACAGTTATAGGGGTAAAAGAGAGTGAGGATGCTGAAAATTAGCACCCTCACCCTTTTAGACTGTTGTCAGCCGTTACTTCTTATACTCCTCTACACCCTTGCGGAGGAACTCAACAAACTGAGCCGCATCAAGGTTGTAACCACGAGGCTCAACAAGCACCTTCTCGTTCTTACCCTGAAGAACATAGTATGGCTGAGCGTTTACACCAAAGCGAGTCAGAGCGTAGTGTGCATTGACCTTACCCAGGCTCTTAAGCACAGTGCCATTCTCTGTTGTTACCCACTCGCTCTGCGGTAGAGTCATCTTATCGTCAGTATAGAGCGCGCAGATAACATACTCATTGCTAAGTATCTCAAGCACAGCAGGGTCGCTCCATACGCGCGCCTCCATCTCACGGCAGTTTACACATCCGTGACCTGTAAAGTCAATAAAGATTGGCTTATCAACCTTTGCCGCATACTGCTCTGCCTGCTCAAGGTCAAAAAATCCCTGAAGGCCGTGTGGCAGGTGAAGCACATCGCCATACTTTACATCCTGAGTAGACGCACTTGGTTGCGCTACAACACCCTTATTGGGAGTAAGGTCAAAGTCGAGAGTTGCCTGTGGAGGCAGGTAGCCTGAGAGCTTCTCAAGTGGTGCACCCCACATACCTGGGATAAGGTAGACAACAAACGAGAATACAGCCACAGCAAGAGCCAAACGGGTCACTGTAAGGTGCTTCATCTCGCTGTCGTGAGCAAAGCGAATCTTACCAAGAAGGTAGAAGCCCAGAAGGGTAAATACCACAATCCAGATTGCCAGATATACCTCACGGTCAAGGATACCCCAGTGGTAAACCTGATCTGCTACGCTGAGGAACTTAAAGCCCAAAGCTACCTCGACAAAACCCAACACAACCTTCACTGAGTTGAGCCAGCCACCACTCTTTGGAAGCTTCTTGAGCACAGATGGGAAGAAGGCAAAGATTGTAAATGGCAGTGCGAAGGTTATTGAGAAGGCGAGCATAGTGACAATTGGGTTCCAGAACTCACCAGCGGTAGACTTGATAAGCACCGAGCCGATAATAGGGCCGGTACAAGAGAACGACACAAGCACAAGTGTGAGCGCCATAAAGAAGATACCAGCAATACCACCCTTCTCACTATTCTCGTCACTCTTATTAACCAACCAAGATGGCAGGGTAATATCAAACGCACCGAAGAACGATGCCGCAAAGACCATAAAGACGATAAAGAAGATGATATTTGGAATCCAGTGTGTTGCAAGCCACTGGAAGATATCAGCCGTAACAGCACCACCACCTACAAGGCGTGTGATAACGATAATCGCTGCGATAGGGAGCGTATAGAGCAGAACGATAAAGAATCCGTAGAGCGCCGCATTAATTCGTCCCTTTGTAGGCGAACCACTACCCTTCATAAAGAAAGATACTGTCATCGGAATCATCGGGAAGACGCAAGGAGTCACAAGCGCCGCAAGACCCCAGATAATAGCCTCCAGAATCATTGCCCACAGATTACCACTGCCAGCAGCATCCTTAACAGCCTTAACCTCAGCCACTGGAGCTTGCTCTGCAGCAGCCTGCTCTACAACTGGAGCCTGCTCTGCAGCAGTGACATCACCCACCTGAATCTCAATCTTCTCATCAATTGGGCTCAGACAACTACCCTCTTTACAAGCCTGATAGCTAACCGCTGCCGTCAATACAGCACCAGCGCCCTCAAGCTTTACATTCTGCTCAAAAATAGCCCTCTTCTCATACTCACCATACGAGCCAAAGAACTCATCCTGAACAGGTTTTGCAGTAGACAGCGCACGAGTCTCACCCTCAAGAGTTACACCCTCTGGCAGAGTAAATGTAATTGCCGTAGGGGTAAATTGATGGGTCGCATCATAGATGTGCCAACCATCCTCAATCTCAGCAGTTAGGACAATGGTATAACCACCATTGCCGTTATCCTTAACCTTGCTCTTCCACTCAACCGGACTCTCCTGAGCCAAAGCTGTAAAAGAGACAAGTGCAAGGAGTGTAAATAGAATTTTTCGCATAAACTTATTTTTTTGTGTTATTTATACAATATTTAGCCCGCAAATTTAGTTATAATTTTCAAAAAGTGCAACACCAACAGATAGATACGAGATTAACAAGATAAAATATCAAGTCTCTAAATGTTCAATATGTCGCATTTTATCCAAAAAGTTTGGGAATATCCGAAATAATACAGAATTTTGTGTAAACAATTGTTTGATATGGCAAATAATACCCTTTTTCCGTATAGAATCGACCACCTACATCAGCAGCAGGGGATTGATTATTTAGCTTGCAAAAATGCAGCACTTATTCACATCCATTCACTTGACGAGCATATTGGCAAGGAGATGAAGCACCCTGCCAAGATGAATGGCATCTTTGCGATGTTATGTACCAGAGGTAGCGTTACCCTCTCTGTACATATGAAGGACTTTACACTCACTGAGAGTACCATTCTTGTGGCGCCGACATCTGTCGTAACTTTCCGCGAGTGCAAAGACTGCGAGCTATACATAGCCACATTTAACAGCGACTTTGCTTCAGAGATGAATATAGACCTCAAACTAATTATGCCTATCATCTCGTCGCTACACTCACAATCTATTGTACACCATATAAATAATAGTGAGCACATTGAGTCGCTTCGCCGCTCATTTGATGCACTGAACAAAGAGTTCTCGCAGTGCGACGATAAGTGCCAAAATAGCCTACAATTTAGAGAGATGGCCCTAAGGCATATGTATGCAAGTGTTATCTATCGACTATGCGAATTTATCACCACATCGCACTCTCTTGACGCCGTAATTACGCAGAAGGATCGCAGTAGCGACTACTTCAGACAGCTAATCAACCTACTTCACGAGTTCTACAAGACTGAGCGCAGTGTTGAATTTTATGCAAACAAAATGAATCTAACACCCAAACATCTTTCACGAGTTGTGCGAAATTATTCTGGTAAAAGTGTGCACCAATGGATAGACGATTTTGTGGTGCTTGAGATAAAAAATCTGCTGAAATATTCAGACCTGTCAATACAGCAAATATCCTATGAACTCAACTTCCCAAATCCGTCGTTTATGGGCCAATATTTCAAGAGAATTACAGGCAAAACACCAGGCGAATATCGCAAGGAAATGTAACTAAAATTGACAAAAATAGAGAGGGAGTCCTAAGCTTTAGGGCTCTCTTTTTATATTC
>JAFOYS010000339.1 GCA_017391435.1 Alistipes sp.
CTGTTGCTGTTGCTGTTGCTGCTGTTTGAGCATCTCCTTTGTCAGGGCGTAGTTATACTTTGCCTGCTTGTCATCAGGATTTAGGCGCATAGCATCGCGATAGCAGGTCAGTGCCTCCTTGAACTTCTGCTGCATAAACAGTGTATTGCCCAGATTGTAGGCCACATCGGCGCGGTCAAGCGCAGTGCGGGTGGAGTCTTGAGCAAGCTTGCGAAGGGTCTTTTCAGCCTTCTCAAGCATCTTTGTATCTATCTGAAGAGTATCTACAAAGGCCTTGCGGAACTGAACATTTGCCGTGTTGAACTTTGCCTCAAAGGAGCTCGGGTCGTGCTGCAGGGCGCGTGAGTAGTTGTCAATACTACGGTCAAAGTCCTTGCGCTCGTACTCTCTATTTCCCTTGCGTACAAGGCGTCGCTCGGGCATCTTCTGCGCGAAAACCTCACCCGAGAGCAGTGTGGCAATGATAATAGTAAGTATGGTTAACACTCTATATTTCATCTACTTATCCTCCTCATTTTCTTCGGTTATCTCTACAGGCTTGGTCTGCTCTACAAAGTAGTAGATTTTTGAGAATGCGCTCTCATTTTCTGCCGCCTCAAATATTGCCTTTGCAAACTTTACAAGGTCGGCATCGCGAAGTACGCTGACAAGCTCCATAGCGTTTTTCTGCGGAATATCTAAGCTCTTTATAGCCTCTACAATCTCGTCTGTAGACATCTCCATAGCGCCTATGCCAAATCGTCCGTCAATATATGTGCGGACAATCTCCGAAAGGGCAGAGTAGTACTCCTTATGACGGTTATTCTGCCACAGCTTCTGGTTCTGCAGTGCCTCAAGGGCTGTTATAGCAATAATATGTGCTGGTAGCGGTGGCTCAGGCTTAAAGAGGTCTGTAATCTTCTTACCGCGTGCTGCAAGGTAGCGGGCAAGGATGTATATAGCCAGGACTATGATTGCTGTTAGCGCTATGAGTATACTCAGATAGCCCGAAATCTCGCCAAACTTGAACTTCAGGGTCTTGACTGGCTTAATGTCGTTCAGCATAGCCGTTGAGTCAATCTTGAAGGTGTTTACAAAGAGGCGTAGTGAGTCTACGGTACCATAGAGCGTGTCGATAATATTCTTGTCGGCATAGATAACACTTGGGCGACCTAAGTTGTAGATGCCCTCGTCAAAGACCGTAAGGGTGTATCGTTTGCGTAGGTGCAGTCGTCGGCCTTTATGCTCAACAGTATCTACAGGGTGGTCATCAAGGCACTCAAGCACCCCAAATTGTGGCATACCATCCTCCGCTGCTGGCTGCTCGCCCGTCTGAAAGGCTGGAAAGAAGATGTTCTGCACCTGATCCTTCTCAACATCTATGGTCAGGGTAAAGTGGTCGCCAATAAGTATGCTATCTGGCTCTATGTATGCCTTTACTGTCGGGGTAACACTCTGCGCTGTAGCTGTTAGCGCAAGTGCCGAGAGTAGAAGCAGTAGAGTATGTTTTAGTCTTGTAATCATCTCTTCTTAAAGAGTTTTATCAGTTCAGCAACATAGTCGCTATCTGTCGTTAGCTCTGCAGTATCTATGCGGTTGTGTAGAAGCAGGTTGCTTACCCTCTGCTCTCTGTCGCTCCATTGGTTGGCAAAGTGTTCACGCACGGCAGCAGAAGAGCTGTCTATCCACACCTTCTGACCACTCTCGGCATCGCGCATCTCAACAATGCCCACATCTGGCAGGCTCTTATCGCGAGGGTCGGTAACACGAATAGCCACAACATCGTGGCGAGAGGTGGCAATCTTCAGCGCATCCTCAAGTGGCGTAAAGTCGCTATTCGGAATAATAAAGTCCGACAACAGAAAGGCTGTAGAGCGCTTCTTGTTTACATTTGCCATAAAGCGAACAGCCTCTGAGAGTGCTGTGCCGTCTGATGTAGGGGTAAATTCAAGTAGAGAGCGGATAATCATCAGAATATGGCTTCGGCCCTTCTTTGGTGGGATAAACTTCTCAACCTTGTCGGAAAAGAAGATACAACCCACCTTGTCGCCCGTCTGTGCTGCCGAGAAGGCAAGCACCGCTGCAACCTCAGCAATCATACTCTGCTTGGTCTGCACTGTAGAGCCAAACTTGCCTGAGCCACTGACATCTACAACAAGCATCATTGTAAGCTCGCGCTCCTCCTCGTAAATCTTGATATGCGGAGAGGCTGAGCGGGCAGTGACATTCCAATCAATATCCCTCACATCGTCGCCAATGCGATACTCGCGCACCTCGGCAAAGGACATACCGCGTCCCTTGAATGCCGTATGATACTTTCCTGCGAAGATCTCATTAGACAATCCTCGGGTCTTAATCTCAATTTTACGGACCCGCTTCAGAATATCACTCTGGCTGCTTCCCATTATGGTACAATGACATTGTTGAGTATCTCGGTGATAATCTCCTCGGTGGTGATATTCTCTGCCTCAGCCTCGTATGTAAGGCCGATACGGTGGCGAAGAACATCGTGGCATACGGCGCGAACATCCTCTGGAATAACATATCCACGACGACGAATAAAGGCATATGCGCGTGCTGCCTTAGCCAGCGAGATGCTTGCTCGTGGAGAGCCTCCGTAGGCAATAAGCGACTGAAGCTTCTGTAGGTTGTACTCTGCAGGCTCACGAGTCGCAAAGATAATATCTACGATATACTTCTCAATCTTCTCATCCATATAAACATCCTCCACAACGCGGCGTGCGCGGACAATATCCTGCGGAGTGATAATCTTGTTTGGGGTAGGCATACCTGCGCCGCTGATATTCATACGCACGATATCGCGCTCCTCAGACTTCTTTGGATATGAGATCTTTACCTTGAGCATAAATCGGTCAACCTGAGCCTCTGGAAGTGGATAGGTACCCTCCTGCTCGAGTGGGTTCTGTGTCGCAAGCACAAGGAATGGCTCTGGAAGACGGTAGGTGTTGTCACCGATAGTCACCTGACGCTCCTGCATAGCCTCAAGAAGTGCAGACTGCACCTTTGCTGGGGAGCGGTTAATCTCATCGGCAAGAACAAAGTTTGAGAATACAGGACCCTTACGCACTGTAAACTCCTCGCTCTTCTGTGAGTAGATAAGTGTACCGATAACATCGGCAGGAAGAAGGTCTGGAGTGAACTGTATACGCGAGAAATCTGCATCTACAGCCTTGGCAAGGGTAGTAATAGCAAGGGTCTTTGCAAGGCCTGGAACACCCTCAAGAAGGATGTGACCATTTGATAGCAGACCGATAAGAAGTGTGTCTATAAGGTGGCTCTGGCCAACGATAACCTTGCCCATCTCCTGACGCAAGGTCTCTACAAACAGAGACTCGCGCTCAATGCGCTCATTAAGTTCTTTGATGTTTATAACTTCGCTCATAGTTCTATAATATTTTCTCTTTCAACGCAAAAACTTCGTTTTTATTGTCCAACTTTTGTTAGCTCTGCAAAACAGTGGCGACAAATTGGCTCATATGTATCCTTCTCGCCAAGCATTACAAGGGCGTTGTCTGCTGTAAGACGGTGCGAATGGTGTGCCAAGTTACCGCAGCGAACACATATTGCGTGCACCTTTGTTACATACTCAGCTGTAGCCATAAGGTCAGGCATAGGACCAAAAGGCTTGCCAAGATAGTCCATATCCAGACCAGCGACAATCACGCGGATACCACTGTCGGCAAGTGTGCGGCAGACATCGATAATTCCACTGTCAAAAAATTGTGCCTCGTCAATGCCCACAACATCTACATCTGAGGCAAGCA
>JAFOYS010000340.1 GCA_017391435.1 Alistipes sp.
GGTGAGGGTGTCATCAAGATTGGTATGCAGTTTATGGCAGATGTTGTCCTTACTTGCGATCAATGTAACGGTAGACGATTTAAGCAGGAGATACTTGATATTAAGTACCGAGGCAAGGATATCTGCGATGTTTTGGATATGAGCATTGATCAAGCTATTGAGTTCTTCGGAGAGGATAGTAGCAATAGTACTTGTCGTCGTATTGTTGAGAGGCTACAACCTCTTCAGCGCGTAGGATTGGGATATGTCAAGCTTGGACAGAGCTCATCAACACTCTCTGGAGGAGAGAGCCAGCGAGTAAAACTCGCCTCGTTCCTTACAAAAGATAGCGCAAGTAAAAGTATCCTCTTTCTATTTGATGAACCTACAACGGGTCTTCACTTCCACGACATCAAACGACTACTCAAAGCCTTTGATGCTCTTGTAGAGAACGGACACACTGTTGTAATTGTAGAGCACAATATGGATGTAATCAAGTGTGCAGACCACATTATAGACCTCGGACCTGAAGCGGGCGACCAGGGTGGAGAGATAGTCTTTGAGGGAAAACCATCGGAGATTATTGATTGTAAATCAAGTCATACCTCAGAGTATTTGAAGCAACACATAAAATGATAAAAGAGGAATTTTATACATACACTCTGCCCAACGGTATTAGAGGCATACACCGCAATATTCGCAGTGGTGCGGCTCGTTGCGCCCTTATTATTGGTGCGGGTAGTCGCGATGAAAAGCCTGGTGAGTATGGTATAGCGCACTTTGCAGAACACGGTCTATTTAAGGGAACTGTTCGCCGCAAGGCTTATCAGGTAAATTGCCGCCTTGAGAATCTCGGTGGAGAGCTAAATGCCTTTACAACAAAAGAAGATACTACAGTCCACGCAACGGTTTTGCGTAGCGACTTTAGCAAGGCTGCAGAGCTGATTTCCGACATAGTTTTTAACTCTACTTTTCCCGATAAAGAGTTAGACAAGGAGCGCGAAGTTATTGTCGATGAGATAAATACATACAAAGATTCGCCAATGGATATGATCTACGACACCTTTGAGGATATGATCTTTGAGGGCTCGGAACTTGGACATAATATCTTAGGGCGAAAGTCTGATCTTATGCGACACAATAGCGCAGCCTTACACCGTTTTGTAGAGCGCACTCACACAACAGACCAGATGGTCTTTGCATCTATCGGTGCAATCTCAAATAGCCGTATTGAGCAGATTGCAAATAGATACTTTGCCACAGAACCTGCTACAGTTAGGGGCTATACTCGTACAGCTGTGCAACCATACAATGCCTTTACGCGCGAGATAACAAAGCACACACACCAAGCTCACTCAATAATTGGTAATCGCGCATATAACATAACTGAAGATAAGAGACTACCACTTTCGCTGTTAATCAACATCTTAGGTGGTCCTACGGCAAACTCTCGACTAAACATCTCAGTCAGAGAGCGTGAGGGTCTTTCGTACAATATTGAGGCCAACTACACCCCATATACAGATACAGGTATGGCGCTGATATACTTCAGCTCTGACCACTGTAATGTTGATCTATGCCGTGAGATTATTGACTCTGAGATTCGCAAGCTACAGAGCACAAAGCTCACATCTCGTCAGCTATCTATGGCAAAACGACAATATATTGCCCAGATGACCATCTCCACAGAGGGTAGTGAGAACTATATGCTCGGCATAGGTCGTAGCCTGCTTGTGCACGGAGAGGTCGATACACTTGATGAGGCATTTAAGAAGATAAACAGCGTTACTGCCGACCAAATTATTGAGGTGGCAAACGAAATATTTGTAAACAACTCAACACTTATATACAGATGATAACTTTAGACCAATATATTGCTCAGCACACTACAGAGCAAGATGCGCTACTAGCAGAACTTGAGCATCAGACCCATTTAAGAGTACTAAATCCAAGAATGATATCAGGTCATATTCAGGGTAAACTGCTTGAGATGCTGGTAAGAATGATTCGCCCAAAGCGCATACTTGAGATTGGTACATTTACAGGCTACTCAGCCCTCTGTATGGCTGCAGGTCTTGATAGTGATGGCGCTATTGACACTTGCGAGGTTGACGACGAGTTGGAGGATATGATACAGAGCTTCTTTGATAGATCAGAACACGGTAGCAAGATCCATCTACACATAGGCTCAGCATTGGATAGTGTTCCAGCGCTTGGTCAGGTCTATGACTTAGTCTTTGTTGATGGAGACAAGCGAGAGTACTCGGCATACTACAATATGCTCTTTGACCACAACTTAGTAAAAAGTGGCAGTTGGATACTTGCGGACAATATCCTCTGGTATGGCAAGGTTGTAGAGGCTGTCGCCAAAGGGGATAAGCAGACCCAAGCTATCATTGAGTTCAACGATATGGTAATGGCAGACCCTCGAGTAGAGAATGTGATTCTCCCTATCCGAGACGGTATTAATATTATCCGTGTAAAGTAGTGCAGCAACACTATATTGTGCTAACACTCAAAACATCAACCTCTGCTGATATCTTTCGTATAAGGCCCTGAAGAACTGTTCCCGTTCCTACCTCTGTAAAGGATTGCACTCCGTCGGATGTCATTCTCTGAACACTCTGAGCCCAACGAACCGGTTGAGTAAGTTGTGCTATTAGATTACTCTTAATTATTTGAGGGTCAGTATGTGGCTGAGCATCAACATTCTGATAGATAGGGCAGCGAGGCGAACTAAACTCTGTCTGTGCTATAGCCTGAGCAAGAGAGGCTTCGGCCTCAGCCATAAGAGGCGAGTGAAATGCACCTCCAACAGCAAGAGGTAGACATCTGCGAGCACCAGCAGCTTTCAGCGCCTCAGATGCAGCAGACACTGCGTTCACCTCTCCGGAGATAACAACCTGACCTGGACAGTTGTAGTTTGCCGCTACAACAACACCCTCTGTCTGGGCGCATATGGTCTCAATAGTAGTGTTATCAAGATTAATCACAGCTGACATAGTGCCAGGATTACTCTCGGCAGCTCGCTGCATAGCTTGTGCTCGCTTTGAGACAAGCACAAGTGCATCCTCAAAGTTTAGTGCTCCGCAAGCAACAAGGGCTGAGAACTCACCTAACGAGTGGCCTGCAACAGCATCTGGCTCTATGTCTAACACAGTTGCAAGAATAGCAGAGTGAAGAAATACTGCCGGCTGCGTAACATCTGTTCTGCGTAGCTCTTCTGCCGTTCCTGAAAACATTATGTCAGTAATTCTAAAACCGAGAATATCATTTGCGCGCTCAAACATCGCTCTTGCCGTATCGCTCTTTTCGTACAAATCCTTACCCATACCAACGCACTGCGCGCCCTGACCCGGGAATACATAAGCCTTCATAGTCAACCGTTTATATTGTTAATGCTATCTATTGTCAAGCAGCGTATACTCATAGTCATCCATAATCTTTGTCTGACTATATGTACGACCAAAACGATCAGTAGCCTCTACACGAATAGATGCATTCTTGTTCTTTAGTGTATACTTATAGAGGTGGAAACAACTTGTAAAGTAGCTACCGCGAGAGCGATTCTTAACGCCCACAAGGTGGCCAATTGCCCACCAGTCCTGACTCGATTTTGTAGATGGTTTTGTCGGATTGTCAATGCCTGTGCCCTTTGTTGGAGTCTCCTTCTTGTAGGCAATTTTTGACATCTGGCCGCTGTAGACACCATCCTCGTAGACCTTTATAGTCCAGCTATCATCTGCATTGAATACATTTGCAAGCAGCACCCCGTCGCCGTGTTGCTGAGCAAAGTACTCATACTTTCCGCCACTGCGGTGGTTACCACGATAGAGACGTATCTGGTAGTCTCGGTCATTCATACCCGTGTTTACACCCTGATAGTACCAGTTGTAGATTCTATTGCCGCGGATGTCATAGACTCCGTAGCCATTTGGTGTGCCGTCGCCATTAGTGTTTGAGTGCCACCAAGCGCCACACACCGCACCGTGAACGTGCTCATAGACGCCAGAGGAGAGAGTCGGCTCATTGCGCGTATAGTGGGTATGTCCCGCCATAATATGAGCCTCATTGAAGGATGCAAGTAGAGCAATAACCTTCTGAACATTCTTCTTTGTTGAGTTTACAAGAGGAATATGTACACAGAGAATAACAAGTTTATCCTTTGGCACAAAACTCAAATCCTGCTTGAGCCACTCGTACTGCTCATCACTAAAACCAAGCGAGTAGTCTCCACCAGCATTGTTAGAGTTCCACAACATATCTCGCATACATACAATATGTGTGTCACTACGATTCCACGAGTGGTTTATCGGACCAAAGGTATCCTCAAAGAGTCGTTGTGCCTTGATGTTGTATGTAGACGAAGTCTCGTCTGGCTCTATAGGCTGCGAACCGTTGAAGTATAGGTAGTCGTGGTTACCCATAGTCTGATAGATAGGAATGCCCGTATTTGATATTGACATATGGTCGCGCATATATGGCATTTGAGGGTTTGTATTGCTTGAGTCACTAGAGCTAACAATATCACCAAGTGTAACACCATAGCAAGGAATACCCTTCTTCTCGGCAAGAGCCTTAATATGAGGCACAGACTCTTTTTGGAAGCGAGAACGGCCAGCGCTATTACTACACTGCGGATCGGCAAGGCAGAAGAGCGAGAATACCTCCTCCTTTGTGCCGCGTGTTAGGGTAAAGTTGTACTCAAAACGGTTTTTCTCGTACTTTATAAAGAAGTGCGGCTGTCCCTTATCATTAACCACGGTCTGGCAATCAGCCGGAAGAGAGTAGTATATATACCAAGCATCCTGATGAGGTGTTAGCGAGTATTTTCCAGACTGGTCGGTCTGCACAACGCTAAAACCATCTGAGATACTAACACCTACGGCAGGGCTACCATCGCTATACTTTACTACACCCTTAGCAATAGAGCCTGGCTCGTAGACCTCCTCCTTTTCAGGCAATCCAGCGCTACTCCAGAACTGGCCTGCGGCAAGATTATCCTTACTCTCAACTTGCTCAAAATCAGATTCTACAACCTTTAGAGAGTATACATCACCCGCTGCAAGAGAGGCGGTTATGGAGATACAGAATCTATACTGAGTTTTATCAGTATCAACATCCACAATCAGCTTGTCTGCCTTAAAGTTTGTTGGAACAATCGCAGCCCAACCATCCTTTGTTGAGCCCTTAGTAGGCTTTGTATATACAAGGGTAACACTCTTACTATCACCGCCACTAAGGCTGCTTGATGGGGTGAGGGTTGCCTTACCTGTAAGATTATTTACAGACGAGGTTACTGTAACCGCCTCAATAGCATTCTGTTGTGCAAGAGTGATATCAAATTTCAGAGCTGAAGCCACGCCAGAGACAGTAATAGTCTCGCCGCGCTTAGCAGAACCGAACATTGGTGCTCGAACACCAATATTAGCATCCTTTGACGAGAGGTAGTTCTGCTCTGTAGGGATAGTATAGACAATCTTATTTCCGCTAATAGTAGTGCCCTCTGACGGATAAAGTGCGTAGATAACCTCACTATCACTTTCTAATTGTCCAGAGAACTTGGCATTTACGCTTCCCACACCCTGAGTGAGCGTATATTGAGCAATAGTGTTATAGTCTGTAAGGGCAATCTTATCCTCACTACTCCAATACATCTGCAGAACATTACCAGCTACAGCAGCAACACGAGTATAAGAGTTGTCAATCTTTACATTGACCTCACTAAGCGAGACACCCTGCTCAACATCTGGATTCTGAGGCTCCACGACCTCTGGTTCAGAGCAAGCCGTAAATAGTAGTGCAAATAGTGCAAATACCTTTGTCAAAGTTTTCATACGATAGGTTTTTATGTTTAAAAGACAAAGGTAGTAAAAATTTTGAGATTTTACACTCTTACACTAAACTTCTCCCCCTAAAGCTTTAAATAACTTAATATAGGCTATATACATACTTGCAACAAGGTTTGAGTACTGCATCTGGCTATCGTATAGTGTCCTTGATGCATCAATAACATCAAGATATGAACTTAGACCGTTTCGATAAAGAGCAATAGAGAGTTCAGCTATTTTGCGATTAGAGACTATCAACTCTTTGTAACGCTCTGTTTGTGTGCGCACAGTCGCAATCTCAACAAGCGAACTCTCTACCTCCATAAGTGCAGTTACAAAACTCTGACGATAGTTATACAGAGCCTGATTGTACTGCTCTATAGCTGACTTCTCATTAGCTTTCAATGCTCCAAAACGATATAGAGGTTGGGCAAAGTCCAACAATGCACTCCAACTGATACTCTTAGATTTTAGAAAGTCCTTAACCTCATCAGAGACAAGTCCCGCTTCGGCAGTAAGCGACAGCGTTGGTAGACGAGCAACTCTGGCTTGCTTTGCCTGCGCAGCAGCCTTTACAAGCAGAGCATAAGCAGATGCAATATCACTGCGACGAGAGAGCAAATCTGATGGCAGTCCTACAGGAATAGTAATTGTTGGATAATTATTTACAGCGTTTATATCAAGTGTTCTGTAAGCTGCAGTATCTATATCATTAGTACCTATAAGAGTTGCCAAATCTGCCATCGTCTGCCTTACTTGTCTCTCATAGCGAGGGATATCAGACTGAGCAGTATAGAGCAGGCTTAGCGCTTGCTGACGATGCATTCCGGTAGCCAATCCGCGACTAAAGAGCGAGTCTGTGAGTAGCGCCGTCTCGGCTCTTAATCGCGAACTTTCTATAGCAACCTGCAAATCGCGACGATACTGCAGCAGAGTGTAGTATAGGGTAGCCACCTGAGCAGCGACAGAGAGCCTCATTCCGCGATGCTGCCACTGTGCATACTCAATCTCTGCGCCCGCCTCCACTGTAGCGCTACGAAGCGATCCAAAGAGGGGTATCTCCCAGCTAACTGTCGGCTCAAATGCGTAGTACTGCGTAACCGTACTTCCACTTGCCGAGACAGCCACCTCTCGTCCTAGTCCAAATGATGGTAGATACTGCGACCTTAATGTTCTTAGCGACTGCTGTGCCTGCAAGACTTTAGATGCAGCAGTCTTAAGGTCGTTGTTTGATGCTAATGCCGTAGTAATCAATCTATTGAGAGTAGTATCTGCAAACTCCTCCCACCATTGGTTCTTAAACTTCAGTGTATCTGTTTGAGGCAAATCTTGGTAGAGATAACTCTCAGGAATATCTACCGTTGGCGCCATTAGTCGTGGATTGCACGAGCAGAGCAGCAACATTAACAGTGAGTATACTATATATCTTTTCATCGTTTGACAATTCGTTTAATAAGGTAATAAAGGGCAGGGTAGAGCACAGTGCCTAAGGTTGTTGCAGCCACCATTCCACCAACAAGAGATACTCCCATAATATTTCTTGCCGTTGAATATACACCGCTCGCAAATACAAGAGGCAGAGAACCCAAAATAAATGCAGAAGCAGTCATTACAATAGGTCGGAGTCGGATTTTCGCCGCCGTAACTGTAGCCTCAAGTAGCGACTGCCCCTCAGACTCTAATCGTGAAGCATATTCAACAACAAGTATTGAGTTCTTAGCCGCTAAACCTATAAGCATCACAAGCGAAATCTGTGTGTAGTTATCGATTACAAACAGAGTGCTTATCACTCGTGATAGAGCAATGAATATCAACGCACCCAACACTGCAAGAGGCACTGCTGCAATAATTGCCACAGGTAGAGAGTAACTCTCATAGAGCATTGAGAGAATCAGAAAGACAAATACAACCGAAATCAGATAGACCATCCAGTTTCCACCGCCACCTTCACTACTCTCAAGAGCCGTTGTTCCGCTCCATTCAATACCCATATTTGATGGCAGAGCGCTATCTGCGACACTTACAATCTCCTCCAGCACCTCTCCTGTGCTTACTCCCTTACGCGGTGTTACGGTAACCTCTGCGGCGCGATAGAGATTAAACTGACGCTCAAATGCCACACCAAAATCATCCTCTACAGAGACGAGTGTAGATAGTGGTATACTCTGATTTGACGCTGTTGTAACAAAATAGCTATCTAACGAGGATTCATCTACGCGATATTCTGGTGCCGCAGCGATATATGTACGGTAAAGTCTTCCAAAACGGGTAAAATTATTGATATACTGCGAGCCAAGAAGAGCCCCAAGCTCATTGTATAGTTGGTCAAGAGATACACCTTTCATCAGCGCAGCCTCTCTGTCTACAATCAACCTTTTACCCGGCACTCGATTGTCATACTGCGACACCGCGCGCTCTATTACTGGACTGCTATTGAGTCGGTTAAGCAGCGTATCAAGATTTTTAGACAGATAGTCATCTCCTATACCATCTTTGTCAGTCAGCGCAAATGTTACACCAGAGACCACTCCTAAACCTGGTATTGCCGGTTGTATAAAGGCATATGCCGAGATGTTAGGTGACAATGGATAAAACTCCTCAGAGACTACTACAGCAAGCTCTTCTGCAGACAATTTACGCTCTTTATATGGTTTGAGTTTTACGAAAATCACACCACTATTTGTCGCAGCACAACCAGAGAGCATATCAAAACCCGCAACAACGGCGCTACTCTCAACCTCGCTATGTGACAACAGAAGATTATTAACCCTCTGCATAGCTCGTTCTGTCACTTGAAGCGATGATGAAGCGGGTGTTGATACGGTAACCATAATATAACCCTGATCCTCATCTGGTAAAAATCCCGTTGGCAGGACTCTCCACAGCACAACAATTCCCACAACCGTTACCACAAGGGCTAAAATAGTAAGTTTAATACGCTGCACAGCCTTTTGGGTAATACTTACATATCTACCGACAAGCGCTTCAAAACCTCTATTAAACAGAGCCAAAAAGCCACCTCGCTCTCTTTTACTCGGCTTTAACAGTAGGGCGCAAAGAGCCGGCGTAAGAGTCAGAGCACAGATAGTTGAGAAGAATACCGCAACAGATATTGTTATACCAAACTGTTGAAATAGTCTACCCGTAACGCCACCCGAGAAGGATACTGGTACAAAGACCGCCAATAGTACAACAGAAGTGGCAATAACAGCTCCGCTAACCTTATCCATTGCGCTAACAGTTGCCTGATATGGAGTCATTCCATCCTCAATACCCCTCTGGACAGCCTCTACAACAACTATCGCATCATCAACAACAAGTCCTATTGATAGCACAAGGGCAAGTAGCGAAACGACATTAATACTCAGCCCAAAGAGTGGAAAGGCTATAAATGCACCAACAATAGAGACTGGAATTGCTACTACAGGAATTATAGTTGCTCGCCAATCTTGGATAAAGAGAAATATTATCGCAACAACAAGCAGCAGTGAGGCAAGAAGTGTAAAGACAATCTCCTCAATACCGGCACTAATACTCTCTGTTGCATCGACAATTGTAGAACAACTAATACCATCAGGAAAATCCTCAGCAGCTTTACTCATCTGACTGCGCACCCTCTGAGCTACAGATACCGCATTGCTATTTGGTTCTTGATAGACAACCATCACAGCGGTAGGGTAGTTGTTATAGAGTGACTTTGTGCCATAACTTTGTGTACCAAACCGAACATCAGCCACCTGACCAAGTAGCACTTTAGAGCCATCTGTTCCACTTTTTACCACTATATTTTCAAACTGCTCAACACTGTTGTACTGATCTGGCAGGGTGACGGTATATGTATACTCCGTGCCAGTTGGTGCTGGCTCTGCTCCAAACTGTCCCAGAGGGTAAGCCGAGGCCTGAACAGCAATAGCATTCGTAATATCATCTACAGAGAGGTTGTAGTAAGCAAGCACATCGGGTCTTAGCCACACTCTTATGGCGTACTCGCTGGCACCCATTATCTGTACCTTACCCACTCCGTCTACCATCAGCAATCTATTCTGAAGGTTTATATAGGCATAGTTTGAAACAAACTCTCCATCATAACGGCCATCGCTTGTAATAGCATAAACCATCAAAAATCCGGTCTGACTTTTACGAGTCACAACACCCTGTTCTACGACTTGTTGTGGGAGTTCTGCCATAGCAGTGGAGACATTATTCTCCACCTCTACGGCACACATATCCGCATCTGAGCCAGGAGCAAAGGTTACCTGCAGATTCATTGTTCCATCAGAGCCACTTACAGACTCCATATACAACATATTGCCCACGCCCATAATACTCTGAGCTATAGGAGTGGCGACACTCTGGCTTACACGAACAGCATCAGCACCACTATACGATGCACTAACCTCGACAACGGGTGGTGTTATATCTGGATACTGCTCTATAGAGAGATCTAAAATTGATATTATACCCAAAAACAGCACTATTACAGAGAGTGAAATAGCTGCTATAGGGCGCTTGATAAAGAACTCTTTCATCGCAACTCAACCTTTTGACCATTAGTTAATCTGATATTGCCATCTAAAGCAACACTTTGACCTGCATCAAGACCGGATATAGTCATATATCCATCCTTGACACCCGTAATCTCTACCTGGCAATACCTTGCTAACGAATCCTTACTAATCACCCACACAGATGAGACTCCCTGAATCTGTCTCACGGCTGATGAAGGCACTGTAACCTCTGTGCGATAACTACCCACATTTGCACTAACCCTACCAAACTGACCAGATTTTAGCAGATAGTCAGGATTTGGGAAAGTGACCACAATAATTATCGTACCCTCACTATCCGCAACAGAACTCTTTGTATAGCTATAACTACCCTTATATGGATACTGAGTACCATCTGCAAGCTCCAAAGTGATATCAGAGAGCAGGGTAGAGTTGTTATATGTAAATGACCTACGCCCTGACAGTTCAAGATATTTGGACATAGGTATTGCTATATTTACACAGATTGTATCTACATTTTCAATCCGAGTAAGCGTAGAGAACTTTGTTCCTGGGCCTACGAAATCACCAACAAACGCTTCTGAGGCTGATATAACGCCATCTATCGGTGAGGTAATTGTGGTATACTCAACTTCAAGTTCGCTATTCTTTAGCCTCTGTTTAGCAGATGCGGTAGATGCCTTTGCAGCCTCGTACTGAGCTTTATACTGGTCAAACTGAGCCTGACTTATCGCATCTATAGCGACAAGAGGAATAGCTCTATTATAGTTATTTTGAGCTTCAATAGCATTTGCAACTGCCGTCTGATAATCAGCCTTTGCTGCAAGCATATTTGCCCGCTGCTGACGGTCGTCTATGCGGAATATCAACTGACCACGCCTTACCGGCATACCATTACTAAACATCTTTGCTGCAAGGTAACCGCTTACACGAGGCTGCACAACTACTGCATAATTTGGTTGTAGAGTCGTAATAAATGTTTGACGCGTTACAACGCTATCCATCCTCGCAACGACAGTTTCAACGAACTGTGGGCTACTTTTTATCTTTGTCTGTTCTCTTATGCAAGCAATAGCAGAGAGTATAACCACCATAAATATATATATCGACCTCATAATTAGAGAAATTTACCCTACAAAGGTCAAAAAACATACCGTAGCAATGGTATAAATAGTCAAAATTAGCGCGTATACCCAAATTTATTGCTCAAATATTTGCAAATGAACAAAACAGTTTTTACATTTGTATAACAAAATTGGTTTCACTTAATAAAAACTTAAAATTATGAAAGAATTAGTAGAGAAGATCAATGCTCAGATTGCTGATTTCCAGGCAAACGCTGCTGCTCAGGTTGAGAAGGGCAATAAGGCTGCAGGTACTCGCGCACGCAAGGCTGCTCTTGAGCTTAGCAAGCTTTTGAAGGAGTTCCGCAAGGTTTCTGTTGAGGAGGCTAAGAAATAATCATCTAAGCATCAATGATAGAGGCTACCCGAGTGGGTGGCCTTTATTTATTTAGTATCTATATGAGTTAAAAGGCTTCATTTAGAGCAATCTGAAGACCATTTACCAAGCGGCCATTTACTCTGCACCCAAAGCCATAGTCAAGGCGCAGGTTAATCCTATTTTTAAATTCCCACCTTAGACCTATACCATAGTTTGGTAGTGTATGGCTCCAATTAAAAGAGTTCCAACTGTCAAAACAGTTTCCAGCGCCACTCCAGGCAGCTATGCCAAACCATTTCCATACCTTTTGTCGCAGTTCCACTTGCGCAGTTACGACATTAAGGTCCATAAATCGTCCCTCATAGTAGCCCCTCATACGACCTCGTTCACTCAGACGAGCATAGAGTTGCCACGGCGTAGTCTTGCTATTAGTTTGTGTATATATGTCCAGTGCTAAAGTAGAGCCCTTCCATAGTTTCTGGTAGTACGCTATATTACCAACAAGTCGCCAGCTATTAGACTCGGCTGTAGAC
>JAFOYS010000341.1 GCA_017391435.1 Alistipes sp.
AGAGTCAAACTTACAGCCCAAGCAAGCCTCTGCAACAGCAATCATAGCCTTACGAGCCTCAGCACGCTTTGTATCGTACTCTGCACCAGTCCATACAAAGTCGTTCTCAAAACCGTTTGGAGTGACAACATCAACCTCCTTACCGAGCAGGTACTTACACTCACGAGCAGTAATATCACTCACTGTAAGGAAGGCGTCGTGGTACTGAGCACCCATCTTCTCAATAGAGTGCTTTGCAGTAACATTAAACTGGCGAGCAAGGTCGTCAGCATTGAACTTTGAAAGGCTACCATAGAGTGGCAGACGGTTGCCAGCAATGCAACGACCCATAACTGTTGCGTGGGTAGTCATTACTGTTGCAACATATGGAGAGTGCTGACGCAGATAGAGACCACCAGAGCAGCTCATCCACTCGTGGAAGTGAGCCACAACCTTGTCAGTTCCAGCAGCGATATTCTCAACATAAGAAGCAATAACCTGACCGGCAATGTGACCAAAGAGCACAGGCTCTACATAGTCCCACTGACCAGAGAGAGAGTCTACGTGATAGTTATCCCAGAGAGCCTTCAGGATATCATCCTTCTGTGCAAAGTGGGTTGTAAAGTCGATAAGGATTGCAAGTGGCTTGCCCACAACATTCCAACGACCAATGCGAACGCGGATGCCCTCGTTATAGAGCTGCTGACGCCAAGTGCGGAGCAGTGTTGCATCCTCCTCAAACTCGCTATTACCATTGTCCTGTGAAAAATCAGGACCAATGACGATATACTTATCGCCCAACTGCTTTGTTACAGTAAGTGCCTTAGTAGCCAGCACTGTATGGATGCCGCCCACCTTGTTGCACACCTCCCAGCTCACCTCAAAAAGGGTGTCGGGAGAAAATCTCTTTTCACTCATAATTATCTGATATTTTGTTCTTTTCTCAAAATTTTCCGGCGCAAAGATAGTACTTTACATTTAATTTTGAAAGTTTTATTAAATTTTTTTAAAAAATTTACCTATATTATATTATATACTACTCAAACAACTCCGCTATAACGCTGTCTGAGATAAGGAATTTATCTACCGGCACGGCTACTCTACTTCCACTGCGACAGAGCCAACCGCAAGCAACAAACCGCTCTGCGCGAGAGGCTATACGCTCTGCCCAACTATCGCCCCAACGCTGGGCAATATACTGCAAATCAATACCCTCTACTCTTCGCAGACTAACCATAACATACTCGTTCAGAGCATCTAACGCCGTCAAGGTCTCACTACCGTACTCAACCCTCTCAACATACTGCTCAACATCCTGCTCGCACCAACGGCGCACCGTTCCGTTATACGAATGTGCACCAGGGCCTACTCCCAGATACTCTGCGCCAGTCCAGTAGGATGAATTGTGCCGCGAGCGATAGCCCTCTTTTGCAAAGTTACTCACCTCATAGTGCTCATAGCCCGCCGCTGTAAATACTTGATGTACAGCATCAAACTCCTGCTCACTAACACTCTCTGACACCTGCTCAATCTCCCCTCGCTGCAACATACGACCAAAGCGCGTCTGAGGCTCTATTGTAAGGTGGTATGCAGATATATGCTCTACACCAGTCTCTACTGCCTGCTGCAATGTCCGCTCCAAACTCTGACCACCAAAACCGCTGACACCAAAGATTATATCAATAGATATATTCTCAATTCCGACGCCGCGCAGCCTCTCTATAGCTCTCAGGGCGTCATTTGCACTATGCCTACGCCCCATAAACTGCAGACACTTATCGTCAAAGGACTGAACACCCATAGAGACCCTGTTTACCGAACTATTTTTCAGTGCTTCAGCATACTGCTCCGTAATATCATCAGGGTTAACCTCGACTGTTATCTCCTCAACCTCTGAGCAGTCAAAAAGTTCACTGGAGTGAGATATAAAACACTCTATCTCAGATGGATGCAACAGTGACGGCGTACCTCCACCGAAGTAAATTGTACGAATCTTTCTATCTCTCAAAAAACCAGACTCCCTATCCAGCTCCTCGTGCATAGCTACGACAGTCTGGGGCATAAAGCGACTCTTCACACTATGCACAAAGTCACAATAACCACACAACCGCTTACAAAAAGGGATATGAAAATAGAGAGCTCCCATATCGCAAAAGTAACTATTTTTAATATCTATACAAAGATAGGCAAACATTTTTCTTGTGAATAGTGAAAATTGCGCCGTGATTGGTCAATTTTTAATAATGAGACTATATTTAGCCTCTATAATTTGAAAAATCAAAGTAAAATCACTATCTTTGAAAGATTTAATTTTTCAAAAAAATAGTACACAATTATTACACAAAACCGACACTTAGAGAGTGTTATGTAAGAGCCGAAAAGGGCTTTGCAAACAGTTACAACGCCGGCACTGCTGGTGGTGACATTGATTACAAAGATTATGGAGAGGAGTTGTAGGCTATGAAGAAGATTTTATTTACCATTATTTCTGCAGTAGCACTTTGTGCTTGTGTCAAAAATAGCGACCTGATTACAATCGACAACGACCAAATCACCTTTGCAGCAAACATTCAGACCCCTGAGAGTCGAAGCGTTCTTGTTGAGCAAGATGGCAAGTACCACGCAGAGTGGGTTGCAGGCGACTATGTTGAGCTTTTTGAGGTTACAACCACCGGTTCAACAACAAAGAAGGCGAATAACCTCAACACCACCCTTGCAAATGGAGGTAAAACCGCTTCAGTGAACTTTACCCTTGCTGCAAAGAGTGCAGATAAGTATACATATGTACTGACACACAACGACGCATCAATGAATGGTGCCGGTACATATATCGCATTTGTGGTGCCTAATGCTCAGGCCCCAACAGCAATGAACACTTACGACCCAACAGCCGACCTTATCATCTCTAAGGGTGTGGAGCTCACCACACAGCCAACCCACCCCGTAGATTTTGAGATGGCTCGCGTTACTGCGCTTGCAAAGATGGGTATCAAGAATCTTGCACTCGCAGATAATGATGCGGTAAAGAGTGTTACCTTCAACTGCGAGAAGAGCATTGCCGGAAAAATCACAAAGATTATGATTGCCGACATTGTTGCCGCAGAGTATCCACTCTCTCACTCAGAGGTATCCGAGCCTAAAAACAGTATCACCGTAACCCTACCAGAGCCACAAAAGGGCGACTTTAGCTGCTATATGTCTCTATGGCCAACAACCCTTGACGCTGGTGCAAAGTGCTCTGTTACCGTTACTACTGTCAACAACATTGCCTACACAAAGCAGATTACACTGCCAAAGGTTATGGAGTTTGTATCTGGCGATATGACCGCCTTTACAGTAAATATGACAGGCATAGGAGACCAATCTGCACCAGTAATTCTTGAGCCAGGAAAACTTGTCGGTCTCGAGCAACTTACAGAGAGCGTATGTAATCGCGCCATAAAGGCCAACATATGGCTTGACGCTATTGCTCGTGACAAGGATATGTGGGCAGAGGGGGCAACAAATGAGCTTCGTGAGTTTGCATTCCTTACCGCAGGTCAAACCCTTAAAGAAACAGGAGCAAAGCTCTGGGGTCTACACCTTCCATACTCTACATATGACATCGCTTCGCTTGACGAAAACCATCGACTGCTGGCAGTAGAGAAGCTGAAGCATATTATAGATATCGCCCTTGAGCATATTGCTCCGCACCACCTTACAATTCACCCAAGCACAGGCTCATATCTTACAACAGCAGCGGACTTTGAGCAGCACAGAACGGCAAGTCGCAAGTCTCTTGTGGCCCTACAGGCAGAGGTAGAGCGTCTTAATAAGGTATATGGCACCTCTACCATCCTCTGCGTAGAGAACTGCTCAAAGAGTGTGGCATATGATGGTCAGAGCCTTATATCACTACTTGACTATCCGGGACTTGAGAATACAAAGGTCTGCATAGACACCGGCCACGCACAGATTCCACAGAATGGCAAGTATCTGACTAACAACAGCTTGGGCGATGTGGCTCAGATAATTGAGGATGTCGGCTCACGACTTGGCACGCTACACATTCAGCAGAATATAGGACTGACAGAGTACCCTTATGACAAACACCTTCAGCCGTGGAATGGCGGACTGATAAACTGGGGAGAGGTATACCACACTATAGTATCTAAATGTGGGTATCGCGGCTGTTTCCTCTATGAGACCTCTTGGATTGGAGTCTATGAGGGAGATACAAAGAGCTCTATTGAAAGTACGCGAGAAAACTACGATACAGTTATCATTCCAGCATACGAAGAGTACTTAAAAACTCTTTAAGAGATTTTTTTAATAGCAAACAATAAAAAATATCTGTTATTTTTTTCACAATTCAAAAATTAGCAATATCTTTGCATCGGGAAAATAGGGGTTTATGCGAACCGTCCGGCAAAATGGAGTTCGGCAGGGTGAGGATAGGCAGTTTCCCAAAAAACAGAAAAAAGAGGTTAAATCACTAAATATTAAACAATTATGGCTTTTAAGAAAGAAGATTTATTGAAGTACGGTATAACCGACACCACTGAGGTTGTTTACAACCCATCTTACGAGGTTCTCTTTGAGGAGGAGACTAAGGAGTCTCTTACCGGTTTTGACCGTGGTCAGGAGACTGAGCTTGGTGCAGTAAATGTAATGACTGGTGTTTACACAGGTCGTTCTCCTAAGGACAAGTTCATTGTAATGGACGAGAACTCTAAGGATACCGTATGGTGGACTTCTGAGGAGTACAAGAACGACAACAAGCCTTGCTCTGAGGAGTCTTGGGCTGTTCTTAAGTCTATCGCACAGCGTGAGCTCTCTGGCAAGCGTCTGTTTGTTATCGATGGTTACTGCGGTGC
>JAFOYS010000039.1 GCA_017391435.1 Alistipes sp.
CGATAGTTTTCTTCCTAAATGCATAGCAAAATAGGTCGTATATAGACAAAAAAAATAGAGCCGCGTGGCTCTATTTTTTGTCTGCAAGAACTACTCGCTCATTCCCCTAACAATAAGACGAGAGACTCCAGAATTTGTATGCACCTCAACAACTCTATGAAAAAGCCCCTTGTCCATTTTAGAGGCCTCTAAAGTCATCGTTATATTGGTCTAATCGCCTACCTTTAGCGGACGACGAGAATAGTGAGCTTTAAGGCACGAACAAGAGGTATTAACACTCAGTAGCACAAGAGGTTTATCTGTCTTATTTTCAAGCACAAAGGTGCAAGTATAGTTCTTATTTTCCCTCGGCACACTACCAAAGTCATACTCCTTTTTGTCAAACTCTATTCCTGTAGTTTCGCAATCCTGTGCAAGAAGAGTTAAAGAGACAAATGCCGATATTGCTAAGAGTAAAAGTCGTTTCATAATAATTCAGCACTACTGTTTAAGTTTGAATATATATGTTATTGTTCCACCCTGCACAAAGGCTTCACTTTCAGTAAATTTGGCACGCTTTGCAGCCTTTATTGCCGCATCTACAAGAGACGAATCGGATGTGGTAGAGCCCTTAGGCTCATATGTAGCAGATGTTACATCTCCGTGTTTATCCACAGAGACGCGCACAACAACCTTACCACCCCTATTACCTGCCGGATAGGCTGGCATAGGCAGTGCTCCCACAAGTCCACGCCCCTGTAGGCCCTCATCCAGCGCCTCAGAGCCGACAGGATTCAGCCCTTGACCTTTGCCCTTAGAGCTATCATCATCTGCAACCTTGGCATATGGATTTCCGCCATTTGTAGGCTCATCAACGCCTCCCTGATTCATCTTAAAGAGCGCGCGCGGATTGACCGTCTGCGTCTGCGGAGCTGTGCCGGCGCTCTGTTCTGAGTTATCCTGCTCTGAGAGGGTCTGATGCTGCGGAGAGATATCTGGCGCCGGTGTAGCGACAGATTCTGTAGAGAGCTCGGGTTCTGGCTCAATAAACTCTACAAAGAGTTCTGCCTCCTTAAGTGGCTTAGGATCAAGGTGTACAACGCCATAGAGCATTGTTAAAACAATACCCAGACCATAGAGAATGGTAGCTAAAATGGCGATGTACTTTGATGTCATAGACTACGGTTGAGTTGCAAGTATTAGACGATAGTCGTTATCCTTAGCTATATTCATAACCTTAACAACCTCATCCACTGCAACAGTTTTATCACAGTGCAGTGAGACTGTAGGCTCAGTCTGACCTGCAAGACGGCTCTTAAGAGCAGACTCTACACCAGCAATACCCTGCACGCGATCAAGCTCTACATAGTAGTTATAGCCATTACCAGCCTTCTGTATTGAAACGGTAGTTATAGCCTTATCCTTCAGCTGATTACTACTCTTTGGCAGCATCAACTTAAGGGCATTGGGATTGATTAATGTTGTTGCGATAATCATAAAAATCAGCAACAAGAACATCAAATCCGTCATAGCCGACGAGGAGAAGGATTTATCTACCTTTGAACCCCTTTTAATTGCCATAACTACTTCTGTACTGGTTGGTTAAGAATATCCATAAAGGCGATAGAGTTTGCCTCCATACGGAACACAAGGCGCTCAATAGCTGCCACAAGGTAGTTATAACCAAAGTATGCAGGGATACCAACAATAAGACCACCCACAGTGGTAATCATAGCCACATACATACCTCCCGAGAGCAGAGCCATATCTACTGTACCGCCAGCGGCAGACATATCCATAAAGGTCTGTACCATACCTGTTACTGTACCCAAGAAACCGATCATTGGCGCACCACCAGCGATTGTAGCAAGGAATGGAAGGCCATTCTCAAGGCGTGAAACCTCAAGGTTTGCCACATTCTCAATAGCGTTCTGAACATCTGCCATTGGGCGACCAAGACGCTCGATACCCTTCTCAACCATACGAGCAATAGGGGTATTGCTTCTGCGGCACATCTCAAGCGCAGCCTGAATATTTCCATCTGAGATTGCGGCACGAATACGATTCATAAAACCCATATTCATACCCTTTGAAGCCTTACGGATTGCCACAAAGCGCTCAACAAAGATAAAAATTGAAACACCTCCTAAAAGAAGGAGTACCCACATAAGCCAACCTCCGCTGTTAAATAGTTGCCAGAGGCTCATCTGTCCTGCCTCGGTAGCCTGTTCTGCTATGGCAGTGGTCTGTAATAGAAAACTCATAGTATTATTATTTATTTAAGTTATTTTCTGCGTGCAAAACTAATCAAAATTATCGACATTATCCTCCTTCGGAGGTGCATCAAAGCCATCAATCATCGACTCCATAGCCTCGTTATCGCGCTCGCGAAGATCCAATGCAGCGGCAGTACGCTCCTGAGCCTCTTTACGACGACGGCGTGAGAATCGGTTTTTAAGGCGGTATTTCAAATCCTTACCATTATCAAAATCCTCCTTAAAGTAGATACCAAGACCCGTCTCCTGCAGACCCTGATTCTCATCAAAGCGGTCAATAGTGTGGGTAAAGCCCTTGAGGCGCAGAGTTCCCGCTGGGTCTATAAGCCAAGTGATATATGCCTCACCCGTAAAGGAGCTTGATGCGTTGACTACCTGCGACTTATCACTCAGGTAGTTACCCTCAACCTCAATGAGCAACCTATCACCCATAAGTCCCTGAGAGAAGCCAAAGTCAACCTCATCGCTCATCATCTGGTCTGTCTTAGGGCGGTAGCGCAGCACAATGTTAAAGTTGTCGGACGAGAGCCAGTTGCTCAGCTGATTAGAGAGCAGCTCAAAGCCCGTAACTGCAGCCGAGGAGACACCAAACGAAGTTGCCTGGGTAGAGCTCTCCGAGAGGAATGAGTTTGATAACAGCAGATAGAGGAACTGCTGCGAGCGTCGCTCAGGGGTGCTCAACACATTTGCAATAACAGCCTGTATGCTAGCATCGGCACTCGGCACCTGCACATCAAAACCTACCGTAGGCTTTGTAAGTCTATCAGTAAGGTTGATGATACAGTTTACAGGCACTGCGCGATTTGGTATTGAGGTATCCATATATCCCTGCAGCAGTGGCTGTAGTGAGGTCTTTATCTTATACACCGCCGCAATATTTAGCAGCGCATCTAATGGCTCGCCGGTCCACTGTATTGTAGAGCCCTTATCAATAACAAACTTCTTGTTGATAATATTCTGCAGTGTAAACAGATAGCTACCCTGATTAATAGTATAGAGGCCATACATCTCAAAGATATCTGACGACGGATTTATTCTCAAGTTGAGCAATCCGTTACCCGTACCCTTGATAATATCGCCTACAGTAGGGTCAATTACAATCTGCACCTCAGCATTCTCCTTTACATCGAGCGACATATTGATATCCATACCTCCGCCAGAGGCTGTTCGCTGCTTCTGTCGGCGTTCAAACATCATCTTCTTTCGCACAAGATAGTTTGTCGTATCTGCAGCGGTCGGCTTTGCAAAGGTTACAAAGTCTGCCGAGGAGATATTACTCTTGTCGGTAAGTGGCATAAAGAACTTTGAGTTATTTGACGAGGTGGCGGCAATATCCATCTTCACGCCAGCCTTATCACCCGAAACTCTGACATTTCCAGAGGCAAAAATGTCTCCATAGAACATATCATTATCTCGCTTTGTAGTTCCCAACACACGCATATCATCAAACTGAGCCTCAAGCGAATACTCAATATTAGATAGGTGGTCAAGGCTAAGATCCATACTCATCAGACCGCTATTGTTATGCACATCATAAATTGGTGCATTACGCAGATAGAAGCGGTTGTTCTTAACCTCTACACGAGCCTTCGGTGCTGAGTATGTACACTTTGTATAGTCGAGCGTAGTGTGTAAATCAGTCACCGTAATCTCTCCATTGAGCGAAGCATCACGCCGCTGGCCCGTAAGGGTCAAATCGACCTTTGCCTTACCGCCCGTATCCTTTATAACGCCTTGCAGCAGAGGGTCAAGCAGCGCCATATCAAGCTGTTCAACAAGTATCTGGGCATAGTAGCGCGACTGCGAAGGGAAGAGATATCCTCGAGCCACCTCCTTGCCCTCCTTAGCCGTTGTTACTGATAGTTTTGCGCGTGAGCGACCGAAGTCCCAGCGCGAAGAGAGCTTAAGATCTGGCACTGTGAGCGAGTTGACATATACCGAGTCAAGGTCTACATTAGCCTCAATGCGGGTATCCTTAAGTGCCGAGCGCACAGTGACATAACCATTTGTCCTTCCCTCAACTCTATAGCCTATACGCTCTGCAAACTGGGCAAATGGAGCAAGGGAGAAGTTCTTTAGGTAGAGGTGCAATGAGTCTGTCTTAGAGTGTGACGCTACGCCATCTACTGTAAGGTCTTGACCCTCCTTAGCGTTGGAAATTCTCAGATTATGTACATCTATACGCGACGAGTCTACATCTATACCAGCCGAAGAGATACGCCAGAAATTATCACTCTTGCCTATACGAGACGGAAGAATATCAAAGTGCAGATGGCGCATACCATTACGACGCGAGACAAGGGCCTTTGCAGCAAGCTCTCCACGAACTTGGTGCAGAGTATCGGCAAACTCGCCATACAAATCGAGTGTGTTGCTCTTTGCACCGCCGTGTAGACTAAAGTCAGAGAGGCGCATAGCTCCTGCCCACAACTCCGACGAGCCGACATTCATCACAAGCGAGTCTCCGCTATTTGACGCATCGATCTCCACATTTGAGACAAGGTATGGATAGCGCTCAACGCACTCCGAGCGACCACGCAGAACAAACTTGTTGGCCGCAGGGTCCATATAGACCTTAATAGTAGAGTTTGGTGCAACCTCAACACCCTGAGCAAAGCAACCGAGCAGAGGCGAGATATCCTTTGTCGTGACTGACAGCAGTGCAACATCATCCTTGATAATCTCCTCCCGACGCTCTATCTGGTTAAGAGTTGGAGTGTCGTACAGATGTGGCAAGTAGCGCGCAACAAGGGTTGAGAGGTAGTATGCCACATCCTTATACGAGCAGCTACTCTCAAAAAGTGCATCAACAAAATCTGACTCAAACTTAATCTGACGAATATCCTCCGAGCTCTCAACTGTAGCCTCTATAATATCTGAAGTGATCAATCTATCATTACAACTATAGACCGCATCGGCAATATCGACCTTAGCGTCCATATCCTCAAGTCCAAAGCCCATAGCCTCTAACGAGAGTGTTGCCGAGAGCATTGACACACTATCTCGATGATTGATATTGAGAGCCTTAAGGTCAGCATTCTCAATATTCATAACCGCACTATAGGCTGGCGTGCCATCCTCATCCTCCATCATTGCAGCCTGCAGAGATGCTCGGAGGTTTTTATCAGCACTACCCATATTAAGTGCTGTCATACCCTCATTATGCGTTGCATCAAAGCTAATATCCCTATAGTTATAGTTGTTAAAGTGCAGTGTATCAATACTTCCCACCACCTCTGCCGACAGTTCACTACCAAACCCAGCACTACCCTTTACGCTAAATGAAGCGCTAAGAGGCGAAGATGTAGCAACAAGTGGTGAGATGTTGAGTCTATCGACAACCATCTCAGCCGTAACACGACGACCAGACTCCTCTGTATGCATATTACACTGAGCCGTAAGCACTCCACCGCTCTTAAGATTTGCCACTGCCGAGGCTTCAAAAGATGAGATAAGCCCCTTGAACTTACCCTGAATCTCTAAACGATCTGTACGCTCAATATATGGCCGCGCCTTCTCTGGCACCTTC
>JAFOYS010000342.1 GCA_017391435.1 Alistipes sp.
GCAGGTTTGAAGCAACGCTATGAAAGCGAGTTTACCGAATCCTATTTCATGCTCTCTGCCGACGCTGTGGAGGATGGTTTCCGCTTTTTTGTCTCCTTCACGCTCCCCAATACCATGGTGCTCTGCAAAGTGTGCAAGCATTGCTCGCATACCCTCAGGCCCCATAGTCTCCTCCTCTGCCGTAATTGCAAGAATAAGGTTAAAAGGGAGCTTAGTAGTATCACTAAAGCGAGAGAATGCCGCTACAAGGCTTACAACTGAGCCTCCAGCATCGTTACTACCCAAGCCCAAGACCTTTCCATCTACAACCTTACCCAAATATGGGTCAAAGGTATAACCACCTGCGGGTTTTACCGTGTCGTGGTGAGAGTTGAGAAGCAGTGTAGGCTTGGCTGAATCATAGCCCTCAGAGGCTACCCATATATTATTATGTAGTCTATTTACTTTAGCCCCGTGCTTGCTAAGAGCATCAAAAAGTATATCTGCCGTACCCTTCTCGCTTCCCGAAACAGAAGGGGTAGAGACAAGACGGCAGAGAAGTTCTACACAACTATCAAGGCTAAAGTACTGCATACTACAACATTATCTTTGTTCCACTATCCTTACTAAGATCTGCCGAGTGCTTGATTGTAACAACCTTCACTCCGCTCTCAAGGGCACGAAATGCTCCGTCAATCTTTGGTATCATACCCTTGTTTACCACACCATCAGCAAGCAGAGTCTTATAACTCTGAGGACGAATCTCTGGTATCACAGAGTTCGGATCGTCCACATCTGCCATAACTCCAGCCTTCTCAAAACAGAAGACAAGCTCTGTCTCTGACCTCTGCGCCAAAGCCACAGCTACGGCTGAGGCTACAGAGTCGGCATTACAGTTCAGAAGCGTACCCGCACCATCGTGCATAATAGAGCAAAAGACCGGCACAATACCTCTTGATGTAAGGCTCTCAATAAACTCTGCATCAACACCCTCAACAGAGATATCGCCCACAAAACCGAAGTCTACAGGCTTTGCAGATCTACGCGTAGCACGAACAACGCCACCATCGGCACCAGAGAGTCCAATAGCGTTACAGCCCGCTGCCTGCAACATAGCAACGACCTTTTTATTAACAAGGCCCGCATAGACCATCGTCACTACATCAAGCGTCTTGCTATCGGTCACACGACGACCATCTATCATTGTTGTCGGAATCTCAAGTTTCTCTGCAAGGCGAGTGGCAAGCTTACCCCCTCCGTGCACAAGCACCTTCTGACCCTCAAGGGCAGCAAAGTCAGCAACAAAGCGCTCAAGAGCCGCTTCGTTATCAATAACATTACCGCCTATCTTAACTACCTTTATCATCTTGGGTTTGTTCTACAAGTTTTCTAAAAGTCGCTTGATTACCACCTGAGCCGAAATCTCACGGTTTGCAGCCTCAGGAATTACAAGGCTACGCTCAGACTCAATAACTTCGTCTGTAACAATCATATTTCGGCGCACAGGAAGGCAGTGCATAAAGTATGCGTTGTTTGTAAGAGCCATCTTTGCGCTATCTACAGTCCAATTCATATCTGTAGAGAGTACCTGACCATAATTTTCATCAGCAAAAGCTGACCAATTCTTGGCATAGATAAAGTCTGCACCCTCAAAGGCCTTCAGCTGATCATACTCAATCTGCTCTGGGCGAACAAAGCGAGGGTCAAGTTCATAACCCTGCGGGTGTGTTACAACAAGATTATAGTCTGCAGCATTCATCCACTGAGCAAATGAGTTTGGAACAGCCTGCGGAAGAGCCTTTGGGTGTGGTGCCCAAGTAAGGACGACCTTTGGACTATCTACTCTCTTATGCTCCTCAATAGTAATAAGGTCAGCAAAGCTCTGCAGAGGGTGGCCTGTTGCCGCCTCCATAGAGAATACCGGACGACCAGAGTAGCGGATAAACTGCTCTATGACACGCTCCTGGTAATCCTCCTCCTTATTCTTAAGACCTGCAAACGAGCGTACACCGATAATATCGCAGTAGCTACCCATAACAGGTATAGCCTCAAGAAGATGCTCTGCCTTATCGCCATCCATAACCACGCCACGCTCGGTCTCAAGCTTCCACGCACCCTGATTGACATCAAGCACCATAACATTCA
>JAFOYS010000343.1 GCA_017391435.1 Alistipes sp.
ATTCTGCCACTTGCTGTTAAAGTTTGTCAGCGAGCCTGTAATACCGGCATTTACCTCAATAGTGTTTCTCTCCTTACGGATTGCTGCTCGCTCTGCTCTACGCTGCGAATCGCTTGAGTGGTAGTCAACCTTTACCTGCTCGGTCTTTACTTTATCAGTAAATGTAGCCTCAGCCTTTGGCGTAGCACCTGTTACAGATACCTGTGCATAGGCCGCAGAGGCAGAAAATAGTAGTGATAAAATAGTTAGGGCGTAAAATTTCTTCATAATAGTCATTATTTTTTGCAAAGATAACAATATTGTAAAAATCTAGTAACATTTGCATCTATAAAAAAGGGGCGAAGTGGTAAAAAATTGGAGACTCTATGTGTTTTTACCATTCTTTTTTGTACCTTCGCATATAAAAACTTTAAAACTTAACTATATGATTACCTTTATTATCTGTTTAGTTCTGCTCATTGCGGCATATTTTACCTATGGTCGCTACCTTGAGCGTGTCTGCAAAATTGACAGTAAGGCCTCTGTGCCAAGCGCTACGCTCTATGACGGTGTGGACTATGTACCTATGCCCCGTTGGAGAACATTTCTGATTCAGTTGCTTAATATTGCCGGCACAGGCCCTATCTTCGGTGCTATTCTTGGCGCTTGCTACGGCCCTGTAGCCTTTCTATGGATAACCTTTGGCGGTATCTTTATGGGCGCTATGCACGACTACCTCTCTGGTGTTATTCTTGTGCGTAATAATGGACTGAGTATCACTGAGATTGTAGCTCGCTACCTTGGCAAGGGCGCAGGTGCATTTATGCGCGTTTTCTCTGTAATATTACTTCTGCTTGTGGGCGTGGTCTTTATCGTCAGCCCTGCAGATATTCTGTCAACAAAGTTTGAGGCAATCTCTAAAGGTTGGTGGCTTGCAATTATCATTGTCTACTACTTTCTTGCAACACTGCTTCCTGTAGATAAACTTATCGGAAAGATCTACCCTCTCTTTGGTGCTGCGCTGATTGCTATGGCGCTTGGTCTGCTGGGCGTGCTACTGTTTGGCGACTATACTATCCCACAGATGACCCTTGAGAATCTACACATCAATGCCGACAAGCTGCCGTTAGTTCCTACACTCTTTATCACTATTGCCTGCGGAGCTATCTCTGGCTTCCACGCCACACAGTCTCCACTTATGGCTCGCTGCGTGAACAATGAGCGCGAGTGTCGCTTTGTCTTCTACGGCGCAATGATTTCAGAGTCGGTCATTGCCCTTATCTGGGCCGCTATAGCAATGGCATTCTTCTATAAGGATGGTGGCGTGGCAGCAGTACTTGCACAGCACGGAAATAGCGCTGCTTGGGCCGTAAATACTATTGCCGACACTACACTCGGCATTGTTGGCAGTATTCTTGCAATCCTCGGCGTTGTGGCAGCACCAATTACCTCTGGCGATACAGCCTTCCGCTCGGCACGACTTATTATTGCCGATATGCTGCACATCGAGCAGCGTACACACTGGAAGCGTCTTGCTATCTGCGCTCCAATCTTCGCAGCGGGAATTGCCCTGACATTTATAAACTTTGATGTTGTATGGCGCTACTTTGCTTGGACAAATCAGGCTCTGGCAACAGTTGTTCTGTGGTGCATTGTTGTCTACTTGAACCTCAACAAGCAAAATATCTGGGTAGCACTTATTCCGGCACTCTTTATGACCTATATATGCTCGTCATTTGTCTTTGTATCTAACCAATTTATCGGTCTTGGCGCAACACCAATGGCATATATCGGAGGAGCTATTTTAGCCCTTGCCCTGTCGGCTATTATGTGTTACAAACTCTATAGTGACAGAAAGAAGGGGCTGCTAAACAACTAACTGTCAATATGGTAAGCAATATACTCTTTATCCTACTACTCTTTGTCGGCACCGTGGTGCTTGAGGCCCTGCAGAAGCCTATCTTCCTACTGTGGTACGCAGAGCTTACTGCCGAGGCTGACGCAGCTGAACTGTGGGGTGTAGTTAGCCACGGCATTAGCCTTGATGCCACTATGGCGGGGTATATTTGCGCAATACCTATACTTCTGACGCTGCTATGCCTCTGGCTACCGACCATTTGGTGGCAGAGGTTGCAGCGCCTATGGTGCTACTGCGCGGCAGCGATCCTTGCCGTGACATTCTCGGTTAACTTGGGGCTGTATGAGTACTGGGGATTTCCTCTTGATGGCTCTATTTTTCAGTATCTTGCAACACCCAAGGAGGCTATGGCAAGCATTACGCCTACAATGTTTATCATCCAGAGCCTTGTAGCTGTGGTCTATGGCGCGCTACTAATTATCTTCTATCGCGCTGTGTTGAAGGTTTTCAGGGTAAACATCGCCTGCCATTGGAGCAAAAAAGCAGCGTACACTCTTCTGCTGCTACTTATTGCGGGCTTAGACTTTTTAGCCATCCGCGGAGGTGTTACTACCGCTGTAGCCAATGTCTCCAAGGTATACTTTAGCGACCAGGCTGTACTC
>JAFOYS010000344.1 GCA_017391435.1 Alistipes sp.
CAGAGGAGCGTTTTGTATTCAAACGCAATCTTGCCACAGGAGCGAAGCTGTTAGATGAGATAGATGTCTCGCTGCTGCTCTTTTTGCTAAGCTTGTTTGACTTGTGTATATAGCTCACACCGATAAAACCGTTTATCAGCTGATCAACGCGGCCAATACGCATCTCTAACGGAATGGATATTGCAGACCCTACAGAGCCAAATGTCCACTCAAAGCCCAGTGCTGCCTGGAGCATATACTTCCTGCCCTTGTAGTTAGTAGCACCTTTATATGAGCTTGTGTTAGTTGTGGTTGAGGTGTGGCTGCTGCTGCTACTGCTTGGTGTATAGCTTGTACCCTTCTTAAGCTCAGCAGAGACGGTTATGGTCTTGCCCTTCTCAATTACTACGGTCTCTAAATAGCTCTTATATCCAGGTGCAGAGACCTTAATCTTACGCTGGCCAACAAGGATATTATTGTCAACATTTGGAGCGGTGCCCCTCTCAACATCGTCAACATAGTACTTAGCACCGTCAATGTTGCAGGAGATGTCAAGTGAGCCGTAGATTGGCTTCAGTGCGATGTAGTTCTGCACAATAGCCTCTGTGCTTGGGACATCAAGCAGGTGGTGATACTCCTCGTGAGACTCCTTCTTGCAGATAACAGGGTGCTTGCCAATCTCAAGACGGCCGGTCCACTTGCCTGTGCCGACAAGCTGGTCATCAATCCATATCTCAGAGTTGCCATCAGCGTTGATTGTTACCTCGGCAAAGTTTGGCTTAAGGTCGGCACTGATTGTTGAGGTCTGGTCATCTGAGATAGTTACAGAGGTGTTGTAGTCGTGGTAGAGATTCTTGACAATGCGAATCTCCGAAACGCCGCTCTTGATAGCTATTGGCTTATCAAGAGGCAGTGTGCCTCTGAGTCGGTTGCTTACATAGACCTCAGCGCCAGCAAGATCCTTGCTGTGGTTAATCTTCAGGAAACCGAACTGTGGCTTAAGGATGACATCCTTTATACGGCGGCTCTTGCCGTCAATCATCACAGTGTCTGTATAGGTATAGTAGTCGTCTGCAGATACTTGGTACTGGTGAACACCCTTAGCAAGTCGCACCTCAATCTTACCATTCTTACGCTGAACACTCTTTCCGTCAACCTCAACAAGGGCACTCTTTGGAGCGGTGTTGATAATAAGATACTGGTAGACAGGCGCTGTCTCGTCAATATCGAGGCGGAAGTAGATGCTGCTGCCGTCAATAACTTCGATTGACTGCTCTGACTTGCGGTCGCCGTACTCAAGGCGCAGGGTGTACTTACCCTGGAAGAGGTCTGCAATAGTGCAGATATTGTTTGGAGCCTGAGTTGTGCCTCTAAACTCATTGTTCAGATATACACTTGCACCTGCAACATTTGAGGCAATGTTGATTGTAAGCTGCTTGTTAAGTGTAGCCTCCATCTGGTACTCCTTATTGCCTTCAAGGTTGAAGGCAACCTCATTTGAGGTGCCAAACTTTGGATGCTTAAGGTAGAACTTTGTGTTATCCCTTGCAGTCATCTCAAGGATAAGCACAGTATTGCCCTCGGCAACCTTACACTTTGTACACTCAATAACGCCCGAAGGAATCTCGGACTCTAACTGCTGCATCTGCTCGCGGGTCATCTGGTGGAAGAAAATCTTGATTCTTGCACAAGGACGGCGAGAGCGGTCTACGCCTATAGGGTCGATATTTACACCTGTAAGAGCATCTGTCTGCACTGGGCGGAAGGTGCTTGCGTCAAGTATAATACTCTGCTTAATTGCCCCCTGAGCTGCGGCTGTTAGAGTGACAACAATAGCGATAAATAGGGTTAAAAGTCTCTTCATAGTATAGAAATTGTCTCGGTTTGTTAATTGTGGCTAAAGCTACCCTCGGTAGATACTGTGCGCTCCATCATCTGCTCGGCAGTGTAGTTTACATCTCGCTCCTGCTGCCATACTCGCACTCGCACAAGAGGATTTACATCGTCTCGCATATCAATTGCAAGGGTAAGAATACCCTCATCGGCATAGTTGTTTGAGGTGTATATCTGGCGTACCTGCACAGCGTAGATACCATCCTTAGCACCGTAGCCAGAGCATACTTCACACTCCTCAAAGCGGACATTGACAAACTCCTTACTGTTGAAACTACGCTCAAGCTGTGCTACATACTCCTTCTTACTGTAGCGGGTGTATACAGCCTTGCCGTCGCTCTCAATAAGCTCGGTCTTGTCGTTATACTTCTTTGTTGACTTCTGAAGCACCTTACCGACAATGATATATGCGTCATTAGAGAAGACCTTCTTTATGTAGGCAATATCGCGCAGACAGTATGCCGAGCGGTAGTCCTCAAGGAAGGTGATAAGGGTCAGACGGTCAGTCTCGCTCCAATCCTTGGCCATAATGCTACTCTCGGTAGCCTGACCGAGCTTGTAGGCTACAGACTCAATCTTCTTTGTGCGCTCGTTGATGCGGAAGACAACATCCTCAATAAAGGACTTGCGGGAGGATGGGAACTTGAGCTTCAGCGGTAGCTCGCGGCAGATTACAAGGGTGTCTAACTTGATAAACTTCCACGACGGTGTGCGGGCAACAATAGGATTTCCCTCCTTTACGATGTTCTTAAAGTCGTTCCAGCCGCGTGGGGTAAACATACTCTCAATGTTGTCACTCTTGTTTGTAAACGAAGCGACAACTCTATCCATAATTGCGCTGTACTGCTCGCTATTTGAGGCCTCTGTGGTCTTGCCATACTTAGCCTCATTATTCTTAAGGCTCTGGTTTACGGTAGAGAGAACCTTGGTGCTGTTTGTGTCAACAACCTTCTGCTGCTTTACACCCTTAGGCTGCATATCAATCTCCTTATTGCAACCAGTAAGTGCTCCGGCAAGGCGAAGCTCCTGTATGCAGGCGTGGATACCTGGATCCTGCTGGCGTGCCTGATCCTCCATATAGCAGTCAATAGAGATCTTGAGGGTGTCGCTAAGCTTTTTCATCATCAGCAGGCTGCGGCCATCCTTTACAGACTCGCCCTCAATGATTCCGTTGCCATCAAAGTAGCTAAATGTGATATTTGACAGCGGCTCGTCATCGTAGGTAAAGTCCAAGAAGAGTTTGTATGGGTAGTTAGTGTCGTTCTCAACCTTCTCAATGCCGATAACCTTGACCTTAATATCGTCAAGGAGATTTGTTATCTCGCTGAGCACAAACTGATCTGCAGCAATGCCGTTAGCTGTTGTAATTGTAGGGCCGTTGTAGTGCTTTATAAGTGCATAAGCCCAAGTGTAGCAACGCAGGCGGTCAACTACAGAGGAGAAGATCTCGGCAGAGGAGATGTAGTTCTCAATCTTGGTCTTCATACTGTCATAACGCTTGCTCCACTCCTCGGCAGTGACATAACGAATCACAGTGAACTTGTATCTCTGCTTATCCTTCTTGTTTGTAAGATCAAATAGGTCTATGCGGTGGATATTCTCAAGATGCACCATTGCCGAGCCTACAAGCTTCATCTGGTCAACATCCTTTGAGACAGCGCTCTCTGTATTGATGCCCACATTTGTGGTCTCAGCGCTGTGGATAGCCACAAGGTTGAGGTCTATAGACGACAGATTCTGCATAGCCATATTATCGGCCTCAGTAAGGTCGTTGCCGTAGCCTACTGCCCATACATAGTTCTGGTATGTCACATCCTGCATAATTTCCTCTGCAAGCTGAAGGTCTGCGCTCAAATTGACCTGTGCATAGAGTGGTAGCACCCCAATAAGGAGTAATACAACAGTAAAAAGTCTCTTCATAATGTGATTGAGTATCAATAAAATTTTGGGTATCAATTATTTTGGCAAATATACATCTTTTTTATTAAATAAAAAACTTCCCCCTAAAATAGAGAGAAGTTAGTGATAAAATATTTGATTTACAGTTATACGAGCTTAGAATGTAAGCTTTGCGCCGACAAATATTGTGCGAGGCAGTGATGGGCCGTAGATATAACCAGCATCGCGGTCAGGACCCTGGTCAAAGTCCCTCTGGTAAGAGTTGAAGATGTTCTTCACTCCACCGTTAATTTGCAGAGCTATTGAACGATAGATTCTAAAGTCATAGCTTAGCTTAATACCCATATCAAAGAATGGGTTTGTCAGCACTGCAACATCCTTCTCTACATAGCCGGCAAAGTGCTGAACAAGCATACGGCCTGTGTAGGTACCTGTTAGTGCTATGTCAAAACGGCGTACTGGTGTGACAGTGGCTGTCAAAAAGGCATAGCTATCAGGAGAGCGGAACATACGAGTCTCTGCAGCTACGCTATCGTCCTCGCTCCACTTCTCTGGCTCCTTGTATCGGCTGCGCTGCAGTGTACCACCAGCCTGAAGCTGCAACCACGGGTTAAATGCAAGTCGAGCCTCAAGGTTGATTCCCATTACAGTTGCACCAGAGCCATTACGACGCTCAAGAACCTTTGCTGTTCCGTCGTCAGACATCTCGCCTGTATCCTCAAGTGTAAATACATCCTTAAGGATAGTATAGAAGCCCTCAACCATCAGATTACCCTGCACACCACTTTTGAATGTGTGGTACATATCTGCCGAGAGGCTAAATGTATGGCTACGCTCCTCCTTCAGATCGTCAGCAAGGCGGATGCGGGTACGCTCACCGCCGACAATTGTAATGTGTAGATCCTCGTCAAACGCCTGTGGCGCGCGGAAACCAGATGAGTATACGGCACGCAGGTTTATGTTGTGAGAAGGGTTGTAGCGGAAGTTTACGCGAGGCGAGAAGATAAGGTGGTCAATAAGGTTATGCTTGTCAGCACGACCGCCAATCAAAAAGCCCCAAGTGTCGTTCTTCCACTCGTTCTGAAGATATGCACTGTAGATGTGAATAGTCTGATTTGTAGGTAGATAACCCTCGCCAATTGGGGTATCCTTCATCATATCAAGGTTGTACTCTGCACCTACAGTAAGCTCTGCTGGCAGGAAGAGGAACTTTGGCATACGATACATATACTGCGCGCCACCAACGGCTGTAAAACCGTGTGTATAGCCATAGGCATTAGAATCCATATTGCTGCCGTAGTAGCTATCGCGCTTAACATCCTGAGCAGAGACATATACGCTATATCGGTGGCGAGTGTCGGCAGTAGTACCCTCAAAGGTAATGCCTCCACTGTTGATAATGTGGTCTGTAGTCTCGGCAACATATGCCTTGTGTGGGGGAACATTGAGCTGGTCACCGCCACGACGGTACTCCTTTGTGGCGTGGTACTCGAGCGAGAGTTTGCTGTATGCGCTGGTCTTGATATATGCGCGGGCACCAATAGTCTGACCGTCAATCTCACCAATCTCAACAAAACCATCTCCATCGTGGTCATAACCATCACGACGACGATTCTGACCATAGATCATAAGTCCCGCCTTGTTGTTGTCTGTTACAAGTGAGGCGTTAAATGTAGTATTGTTGTCCAACGCACCAGTGCAACCGATAGCAGAGAGGGTGTGTGCAACAGTGCCTGAGCTGTAGAGTGGCTCCTTTGTGATGATATTCACTGTACCGCCGATAGCAGATGCACCAAAGAGTGCTGATCCACCACCGCGTACAACCTCAATGCGCTCAATCATATTTGCAGGTAGATGCTCCAGTCCGTATACACCAGCAAGGGCTGAGAATACAGGACGTGAGTCGATAAGAATCTGCGAGTAGTGGCCATCCAAACCGTTGAGTCGCACCTGTGTAAAACCACAGTTCTGACAGTTGTTCTCAACACGAACACCAGACTGGAAGTTAAGACCCTCAGCAACAGTTGGAGAGGTTGTAACATCAAAGAGTCGCTGGTCGAGCACGCTTACAAGCGACGGAGCCTCACGGCGAGTTGTGACATTTCGGTTTGCAGAGACAACTACTGCGTCAAGCGACACCTGCTCCTCTGCAATCTCAAAGTCAATCTCCTGCGGCTCTCCGCTAACAACCCTTACGGTCTTTGTAACTGTCTGGTATCCGAGTGCAGAGACCTCAATTGTAATCTCTGTATCCTCTGGCACATCGTTAAGGATATAGTGGCCAGTTGTGTCTGTAGTGGTTCCGATAGTAGTGTTCTGTACAACTACATTGATATATGGGAGCATCTCCTTGCTCTTTGCATCGCATACGTGACCGAAGATATGTGTCTCATAGTCAGATGCATAGACAGTGCCGACAATACACAATGCCGACAAAAGTAAAGATATAATTTTCTTCATTTTTGTGATTTATGTTTGTTATAATAATTGATTGATAATCTGCATATTATAACAAAACAGGAGGAGCGCGAAGAGCTAATGAGTCTCTCTGCTCAACGGTGCGACAGATGACATCTGCAACAGATATTACACTGAGCAACACAACTACTGATACGATTATCAGATTGTGAGTTGAAAGGAAGAAAAGCAGGGTGAAGTGACAGATAGGACAGTTGTCGCTCATACCATTAGAGGCCTCGTTGCGAGTGCCCATCAAGGCGTCATAATAGCTGCCAGAGTGGGTGTGAAGAGCCTTACCAGTATATGCGGCACTTATGGATATAAGCATTATCCATAATGCGATATTCTTAAGGTTCCTCCAGACTTTCATGTACTTATCCGACTAAAATCGCTGCAAAGATAATGGGTGATATTCAAATTTTCAAACTAAGAAACGGTAAAAATTGTGACATTTTGGCAGAATTTTCACTTTGGCAGCAAATTTGACCATATTTAGGCAGAACAAAAAATTAGATTTGACTATGAACATAAACTCGTTAACCATTAAGGCGCAACAGGCACTGCAGAGTGCAGTCGCTGTTGCACAGCAGTCGTCTCAGCAGGCCGTAGAGCCGCTGCACCTGCTCTCTGTTTTAGTTGCCGAGGATAACTCTCTCGGCTCATTCCTGCTTGGACGAGCAGGGGTAAATATACACACTCTGCGCGCAGCTATTGCAGATGCTATTGCGCGACTACCAAAGGTATCGGGCGCAGGTGAGCAGTACTTTGCAACCGATACAACAAAGGTCATTCAGCGCGCGGTAGATTTTACTAAAAAGTTTAATGATAGGTACGCCTCTGTAGAGCATCTGCTGCTTGGACTTATTGCCGAGCGCGGTGTGGCCTCTGATATTCTCAAGGCTCAGGGTGCTAATGAGGGGGATGTGGTTGAGGCGATAAAGCAGTTTCGCAAGGGTTCAACCGTAGACTCGCAGAGCTCTGAGAAGGAGTTTGATGCGTTAGGTAAATATGCTATAAATCTTAATGAACTTGCGCGTACGGGCAAGCTTGACCCTGTGATTGGACGAGACGACGAGTGTCGTCGTGTGCTACAGATTCTCTCGCGTCGTACAAAGAACAATCCGATTCTTGTTGGTGAGCCTGGTGTGGGTAAGACAGCCATTGCAGAGGGTATTGCACACCGTATTGTAAATGGCGATGTGCCAGAGAATCTACGCTCAAAGAGCATCTACTCGCTCGATATGGGTGCGCTGATTGCTGGTGCAAAGTATCAGGGAGAGTTTGAGGAGCGACTAAAGAGTGTAGTTGCCGAGGTGGTGGCATCAGATGGAGAGATACTGCTCTTTATAGACGAGATTCATACACTTGTGGGCGCTGGAAAGAGTAGTGGCGCGATGGATGCGGCAAATATTCTCAAGCCAGCCCTGGCTCGTGGAGAGCTTCGTACTATTGGTGCAACAACGCTTGATGAGTATCAGAAATACTTTGAGCAGGATAAGGCCCTTGAGCGTCGTTTCCAGAAGGTTGTGATTGACGAGCCGACAACAGAGGATGCTGTGAGCATTCTGCGTGGACTGAAATCTCGCTACGAGAGCCACCACCGCGTACGAATTAAGGATGAGGCTATAGTTGCCGCTGTAGAGCTCAGTCACAGATATATAACCTCGCGATTCCTTCCAGACAAGGCTATAGACCTTGTTGATGAGGCGGCATCAAAGCTGCGCCTTGAGATGAACTCTGTGCCAGAGGAGATTGATGCCCTTGACCGCAGAATACGCCAGATGGAGATTGAGCGTGAGGCTATTCGCCGTGAGGGGGATGCTGTCCGCATAGAGACTCTTGACCGCGATATTGAAGAGCTGCGAGCAAAACAGTCGCAGAAGCGTGCCGCGTGGCAGGGTGAGAGGGATATTTTGGTGAAGATTCAGCAGAACAAGGAGCAGATAGAGAGGCTAACAGTAGAGGCACAGCAGGCGGAGCGCAATGGAGACTATGGTCGCGTGGCGGAGATTCGCTATGGCAAGATTGTAGAGTGTCAGCGCACGATAGAGGCCCTGCAGTCAGAGCTTGATGCTATAAATAGCACGGGCCGTATGATTAAGGAGGAGGTAGATGCTGCAGATATTGCCGATGTGGTATCTCGCTGGACAGGCATACCTGTGGCACGAATGCTCGCCTCGGAGCGTGAGAAGCTGCTCAATATGGAGGCGGAGCTTCATAAGCGCGTTATAGGTCAGCAGCAGGCTATATCTGTAATTTCGGATGCTGTGCGTCGTTCTCGTGCAGGACTTAACGATCCTCGCAAACCTATAGGCTCGTTTATCTTCCTCGGCACTACGGGTGTAGGTAAGACGGAGCTTGCTCGTGCTCTGGCGCAATTCCTATTTAACGATGAGAATATGATGACCCGCATAGATATGAGCGAGTATCAAGAGCGTCACGCCGTCTCTCGCCTTGTTGGAGCGCCTCCGGGATATGTAGGCTACGATGAGGGCGGACAGCTTACCGAGGCGGTGCGCCGTAAGCCATACTCTGTTGTGCTGCTTGATGAGATAGAGAAGGCTCATCCAGATGTGTTCAACATACTGCTTCAGGTGCTTGATGACGGCCGTCTGACAGATAACAAGGGTCGTACGGTAGATTTCCGAAATACTATTATCATTATGACCTCAAATATGGGATCGCACCTTATTCAGGAGGCATACGGCCGTGCGCTTGAACAGAACGATACTATCTCAGCGCAGACTCTTGACAGAGTGAGTGCCGATGTTATTGAGCTACTCAAGCAACAGCTCAAACCCGAGTTCCTGAACCGTATTGACGAGATTGTTGTCTTTGAACCACTCTCTGAGAGCGACATTGAGCAGATTGTTGAGTTACAGTTGCAGAGCCTTGCCAAACTGTTAGCGCAAAATGGAATTACGCTTCACTATACCACCCAGGTAAGAAGATATCTGGCTACTATCGGCTACGATGCTATGTATGGTGCGCGACCAGTAAAGCGAACTATACAGCGCGAGATTGTGGGAGAGCTGTCAAAACGCATTCTTGCCGGAGAGGTAGATAGGAGCCACCCTATAATGATTAGTGTGGAGAACGATTTGTTACATTTTGCTAACTAAAAGTAACAATTTGAAACATCAAAACTTGTAAAAGAGAAACAAAACGCGGAAATAGAAAGCAAAAGGCAAATAAACCAGCGCAAAATGGTAAAAAACAAGTAAAAAATCGAGGGAAATCGGTGTCCTAAAATGGTTAACTAACACTTTTTATGTGTTCACACCGCCGATTTAACCGTTCACAGCGCGTTTTTTACCAATTAAGCAAAAAATTTAATAATTTCTTGCTTATAATTTGGAAGTTTGGAATGTTTGTTGTACTTTTGTCCTCGGAATGAGATATTAATCTCTTTTCAAGATAGGTTTTTAGGTTAGGTTGAAGGAGCAGCATCTTGGTCGTCAAGGTGCTACTCTGATTTTATACCTACTTGCGCTCTAAGGTTATGAAAGAGAATGGGTGGTTAAACTCTTCACCCGATTGAAAGTCCTCGCGAGAGCTCTGTTGCCAGAGGTTGTAATCTATCTCAGGGAATGAAGTGTCTCCCTGGTACTCCTTATCTACAACGGTGAGGTAGATGCGGTGAGCAAGTGGTAGTGCCTGAGAGTATATCTGCGCGCCGCCGATAATAAATATCTCCTCTTGTGGCTCAAAGAGCGAGAGTGCCTGCTCTAACGAGTGCGCCATAGTGCAACCCTCAATTTGTAGGTTTGTGTCGCGCGTAATGACTACATTTGTGCGCTTTGGCAGAGGTCTACCGATGCTATCATAGGTCTTGCGACCCATAATTACGGGGTGTCCTGATGTAAGGGTGCGGAAGTGAATCATATCCTCGCGAATATGCCACAGAAGGGAGTTCTTGTCGCCTATTACACCATTTTTTGCGACTGCTACAATAATACTAATCATTAGAACGACATTGGGGCTTTAATGGTTGGATATGGATCGTAATCCTCAAGGGTAAAGTCCTCATACTTAAAGTCAAACAGAGACTTGACTGTTGGGTTGAGGCGCATCTTTGGCAGTGGTCGTGGGGTGCGGGAGAGTTGCTCAGTAGCCTGCTCAAGGTGGTTGAGGTATAGGTGAGTGTCTCCTAAGGTGTGGACAAACTCGCCTGGCTCAAGGTCGCAAACCTGTGCAATCATCATTGTAAGTAGAGCATAGGATGCAATATTGAACGGCACGCCGAGGAATGTGTCTGCACTGCGCTGGTAGAGCATACAAGAGAGTTTTCCATCGGCAACATAGAACTGGAAGAGCACGTGGCACGGAGGTAGTGCCATACCCTCAATATCGGCAACATTCCACGCCGAGACAATCATACGGCGAGAGTCTGGATTGTGCTTAATAGTCTCAACAACCTGGCTAATCTGGTCTATAGTTGTGCCGTCTGCACAGCCCCAGCTTCTCCACTGGCAGCCATAGACACGATTAAGGTCACCAAAGGTATATCCCTCTATAGGAGAGTCAACGCCGCTCTGGGCTGCCTCAAGAAATGTTGCCATATCTACAGGTAGCACCCCATTTTTTACGCAGAGGTTGTTGTAGTGGCGAAAGGCGTCGTTATCCCAGATGTGTACGCCGTTGTCTACAAGGTACTTGATGTTTGTATCGCCATTGAGAAACCACAGCAGTTCGTGGATAATACCTTTCAGAAAGACCTTCTTTGTTGTCAGCAGCGGAAATCCCTCGCTTAGATCAAAGCGCATCTGGTGGCCAAAGACGCTCTTTGTGCCTGTGCCTGTGCGGTCACTCTTGACAACTCCTTGTGTTAAGATTCGGTTTAGTAGGTCGTGGTATTGTTTCATAACTTTGTGGTTTTCAATTCTATACTTCCGTTGCTGTCAAGCTCTGCCCACGAGCAACCATCTGCCCAATTGCCGAGGAAGGTAATGTTCTCACACTGGTGCGGGATGTGGATATGGCCGAAGATAAAGTGCTCTACACTCTTATCTTCATACCCTTTTGCATACTC
>JAFOYS010000345.1 GCA_017391435.1 Alistipes sp.
AAAGGGACGGTACTCGGCTGGGCTACTCGCGCTTTTTCAGGCCTCGCTCAGCAGCAAGGGTTTCAAGCATTGCGTGGGCGGCATCGTACTCGTTTGGTATTTCGCCATCAAGAATTGCATTCTTTATTATCTCCTTTATCTCGCCCAGAACGCTGCACGGCGGCACATCGTACTCGCGCATAATAATGTCGCCCGTAATCGGTGGCTGGAAGTTTCTAACCCTGTCACGCTCTTCAAGATCCTTCATCTTCTCGCGCACCATAGTAAAGTTTTCCAAGAACTTCTTGACCTTCTCCTCAATGCCCGAGGTGATATCTGCCTCGCAGAGGGTCATCAGCTTCTCAACATCGTCTCCCGCCTCAAAGAGCAATCTACGCACAGCAGAGTCGGTAACAATCTCCTCAGCAAGAATTATTGGTCTCAGATGCAGAAAGACCATCTTCTGCACAAAGCGAAGAGGCTCGCCAAGTGGCAATCCGAGTCTGCGAAATATTGGCTTGACCATCTTAGAGCCCAGAACCTCGTGGCCGTGGAATGACCATCCGATTTTAGGGTCATAACTCTTACACTGTGGCTTAGCAATATCGTGCAGTACGGCTGCCCAACGAAGGTATAGGTCGTCACTCTTGCGAGCAACATTATCCAGCACCTTTAGTGTATGCTTAAAGTTATCCTTATGTGCGTGATGACCTCGGCGCTCTACACCGCAGAGATTATGCAGCTCTGGGAAGATAATCTCAAGAAGTCCTGTTAGTTCAAGAAGTTCAAAACCTATTGAAGGCACAGGTGAGGCCACTATCTTATTGAGTTCCACAATGATACGCTCCTTAGAGACAATATTTATTCGCTCACGATTACGGCGTATAGCCTCAAAAGTCTCATCCTCAAGCTCAAAGCCAAGCTGGCTGGCAAAGCGTATTCCGCGCATCATTCGCAGAGGGTCATCAGAGAATGTTATATCCGGATCGCAAGGGGTGCGGATAATACAATCCTCAAGGTCGTACATACCATCAAAAGGGTCAACAAGCTGACCAAAGGTCTGCTCATTAAGTGACCAGGCTAAAGCGTTGATAGTAAAGTCTCTACGGCGCTGATCGTCTTCAATAGTACCATCCTCAACGTGTGGCTTGCGAGAGTCGGGCGAGTAGGACTCCTTGCGGGCACCGACAAACTCAATCTCAAGGCCATCTGCGTGAAGCATTGCCGTACCAAAACGCTTGAATACCACCACATTAGTATTAAGTTCTGCAGCCAGCGCCTCAGCAATTTCAATACCGCTACCCACAACCACAACATCAATATCCGAACATTTACGGTGTAGGTAGTAGTCGCGCACATAGCCTCCGATAACAAAGGCCTTGACTCCTCTCTTGTCGACTATGCGAGATATCCTCTTAAATATGGGCAGTGACAGTGGATTTTTACTCATCTTTCAGACAACGACGATATAGTTGAACGGTATTCTCAAGACCAAAATAGAGAGCATCGCTAATCAGCGCGTGGCCAATAGAGACCTCATCACACCACGGTATGCAACAGGCAAAATACTCCAAATTTTCGAGCGACAGATCGTGGCCTGCATTGAGTCCAAGACCACACTCTCGAGCCGCCTGAGCAGCAACAACATAAGGAGCGATAGCCGCCTCACGATCAGCAGCATAGCCACTGGCATAGGCCTCAGTATACAACTCTACGCGATCTGCACCACACTCCTTCGCACCACGCACCATCTCTGGGTCTGGATCCACGAAGATAGAGACGCGAATGCCATACTGGTGGAACTTATCGCACATCTGCGTCAAGAACTCACGGTTTTTAACCGTATCCCAACCCGCGTTAGAGGTAATAGCATCCTCAGCATCTGGCACAAGGGTCACCTGCGCAGGAACGACCTTGCAGACCAAATCAACAAACGACTCTATAGGATTGCCCTCAATATTGAGCTCGGTAGTGACAACCTCCTTAAGTTCAACAACATCAGAGTATCTAATATGACGAGCATCTGGACGAGGGTGAACCGTAATTCCCTGACCTCCAAAACGCTCAATAGCAATTGCAGCATTAACAACATTTGGCATATTACCGCCACGAGAATTGCGAATTACTGCAATCTTGTTTATATTTACACTAAGTTTTGTCATAACACCCAAAAAATTTAGTTATCTTTGCCCACAAAGTTAAACATTTTCTTCAAGAGTAAAAATGAAAATCATACTTTTTTCGCGTCCTCTAACATTGGCGCACAAAGAGCAGATTGTAGAGATATTTTCAGCAATAAGCCACTATGGCTTTGACTTTGCCGTAAATAGCGAGGTTTGCCAGCAGATTGAGCTCTTTACAGGCAAAGCAATTAGAGCTGAGCAAATATACGGCCAAAGTGTCGGCGCAACCGACGACGAGGCGGTTATGGTCTGCTATGGCGGCGACGGAACACTACTTGAGGGTATACACCGCTTGGCAGAGAGTAATATTCCTGTTGTGGGCATCAACTCCGGCAGGTTGGGCTTTTTATCTCTTGCCCAGAGTAGCGAAATTGACGATGTATTTTCACAAATTGCTTCACGCACACTGCTTATTGAACAGCGAACTCTTGTTGAGGTTAGCGGTCTGTTAGAGGATTGCAATACAACCATTTACGCCCTTAACGAGGTAGCAGTACAGAGGCTCGGAGCCACTATGATTGCCGTAGATGTTGCTATAGACAATATGCCTATGCTTACTTGCAATGGTGACGGCATAATCATCTCTACCCCAACGGGTTCTACAGCCTACTCGCTTAGCGCTGGTGGACCTATTGTTGCCCCTTCGTGCCGCTGTCTTATCCTCACGCCACTATCTCCACACAACCTCACACTGCGCCCTGTTGTGATTCCAGATAGTAGCACAATTACCCTTACAATCCGCACCCGCAGCAACGATGCGTCGGTCTCTGTTGATAACCGAACTTTTGCCGTTGCGGACAACAAGAGCATAACCATAAAATTAGCTCAAAAGAGCATCTCTCTTGCCGTTCCACACAATATTTCGTTCTACGATTCGTTACGAAATAAGTTAATGTGGGGTGTAGATAATCGCTAAAATGTGTGATTATCTGCACAAAAACGCGTTATTTCAGAAAAAAGAGTTATATTTGCGAGTTATATGGAGAATATAGAACGCATACCTACCCATATTGCCATAATTATGGATGGCAACGGACGATGGGCAAAGTCCCTCGGCAAGGAGCGCTATGAGGGTCATATTGAGGGAGTTGACTCTGTTCGTGAGTGCATTAAAGCAGCTCTAAGAAACGGAGTTAAGTACCTTACTCTCTACGCCTTTTCGACTGAGAACTGGGGTCGTCCTGCTGAGGAGGTTAATGCCCTTATGGAGCTCTTCTGCAAGAGTGTTATGGCAGAGACCGCTCAGCTTGTTGAGCAGGGTGTGCGTGTGGTGATGATTGGTCGCAGAGACCGCTTTTCAGAGAGGGTTCGTAGCCACCTTGAGAAGATTGAGAGCCAGACTGCCAATGGTAAGCAGCTGACACTCGTGTTGGCCTTTGACTACTCATCTCGTGACGAGATAACCTCGGCAGTAAAGAGCATTGCACAGAGGGTTGTCTCTGGCGAGCTAGCTGTAGAGGATATTTGTGAGCAGAGCATCTCGCAGAGCCTCTACACCGCAGATATTCCCGACCCAGACTTCATTATCCGCACTAGCGGAGAGTGTCGTCTGAGTAACTTTTTACTTTGGCAGGCAAGTTATGCGGAGATGTACTTCCCGCAGACTATGTGGCCAGATTTTAAACAGGAACAGTTTGACAAAGCTTTAGAGGTCTATGCTATGCGTGAGCGTAGGTATGGAAAACTCTAAGGGAGAGACATATATGATGAACAACATTTTGAAATATCTAATCCTTACAGTGCTGGCTCTGACAACACTCACCGTCTCAGCGCAGCAGAGTGCTAAAGAGAGCCGCAGCGAACGCAAGCAGGCAAGAGTAGAGCTACGCGAGGCTCTACGCAATTCCAAACCAAAGACAGCTACCAAGCAGAGTGGCCCTATAACTATTGCTGAGAATCCAGATGATGGCTTTGTAATGCCTGATAGCGCAGCTTTCCTTGACAGCAAGCAGCAGAGACTCTACCACATTCGCAAGGTAAACATCCACGGTGTGAAGTATCTCAACCACGACATTCTCCGCTCTGCATCGGGTCTTGTACCGGGTGACTCTGTATATCTCCCTGGTCCATTTATCCAGAATGCAGCAAACAGACTCTGGATGCAGCGCTACTTTGAGGATATTCAGATTGGTGCCACCATTGAGGGTGACAGTCTTGACCTTGAGGTTATGCTAACAGAGCGTCCACGAGTAATGAACTGGAAGATTGCCGGTGTACCAAAGAGCAAGAGTGCCGACCTTATCAACGAGCTCAAGCTCAAGCGCGGTCACGAGCTTTCAGACTATGTTATTGACAAGAACTCTAAGCTTATCAAGAAGCACTTCTCTGACAAGGGTTTCCGCAACTGTGAGGTTACTGCCACATATGAGAACGACTCTGTAATCAAGCAGGGTGTCAATGTTACCTTCCACGTGACAAAGAATCCTCGTGTGCGTATCGGCGCCATAACTTTTGAGGGCAACAACAACTTTGAGGGCAAGCGTCTTGAGCGCACCTTTAAGAAGACACACCGCGTAAGTATCAAGTTCTGGCAGGCAACAAAGCTGCTTGAGCCTGATTATGAGGAGGATAAGGATCTGCTTATTGACTTCTACAACTCAAAGGGTTTCCGCAATGCTCATATCCTTTCTGACTCTATCTACCGAATTGACGACAAGCGAATCGGTATCCATATTAAGCTTAACGAGGGTAACAAGTACTATATCCGCAATGTAAATTGGGTAGGAAACTCTCGCTACGAGACTGAGCACCTTGACAAACTGCTCGCTGTAAAGAAGGGTGATGTATACGACAAGAAGTCAATCCACAAGCGACTTGGAATTGGCAAGGAGGCCAATCCAGACGATATGTCTATCTCAAGTCTCTATCAGAATGAAGGTTATCTGGTTTCACAGATTGAGCCAGCCGAGATTGTTGTAGGCGCAGACTCTCTTGATCTTGAGTTGCGAGTTTTTGAGGGTAAGCAGTTTACTATCAACAATGTGGGCATCTCAGGTAATATGCGTGTAAACGACGAGGTTATCCGTCGTGAGCTCTACACCCGTCCAGGTGAGCTTTATAACCGCGCACTGCTTATGCAGACCATCCGTACCCTTGCAGGTATGCAGCACTTTAACGAGGAGGCTATTATGCCAGATATCAAGTTAGTTCAGGGCGCATCAGATCTTGTAGATGTCAACTGGCCACTTGAGGAGAAGGCCTCTGACCAGTTCAACATCGCAGCTGGTTGGGGTTCTGGAACCTTCGTAGGTTCTGTGGGTATTACCCTTAACAACCTCTCAGTACGCAACTTCTTCAATAAGGGTGCGTGGAGACCATACCCTATGGGTCAGAAT
>JAFOYS010000346.1 GCA_017391435.1 Alistipes sp.
GTACACAACCCGTTTTGACCTCGGTATTTACAATTCAAAAAACAAAATCCGGCAGAATTTGAAAATCATCCGCCGTCTGCATAACTTTTATATCAACTATCTGAAATTCAGTGCCGCTCACGGCGACAAACTGCAAATTCTCAGTATTTCGGTAGATAAGGATAAAATAGATTGGCAAAATGCTATTGAGAAGCTAAATCTCACAGATTGGCCACAGTTGATTGAGAATTATAATGTAGATAGAGAAAAGTATTACTTCGCAGAGCAGGCAGATATGTCGCTTGCTTACAGAGTAGAACAGATACCGTGTTTTATCCTTATTGACAAAAATGGCACCATTACAGGCCGTTGGCCACATTTGACACCTGACGCCATCAAGGAGATTAAACAAAGAGTATTAGAATAGACTATTAATAAACTCGGATTGTTGGTTTTCAGCAACATTTAACAACTCAAATACTTGATTATAGGTTGTCGCATCAAACAACCGTAACACCTTGCTCTCACCACCTTTGTGCAGTGCATACTCTACAATAGCAGCGGCAACAACATTTGATAGTTGAATATCCTCATCCAACAACAAATTCAGATAGTTCTTATCACTAAAATCAACCTTCTTCTGCTCAATATAGGTTTTTGCAATAGACTTAATCGACTTATAATCTTGACCTTTTATACCTCCGTAGTAGGTTGCAACACCTTCGTGCAGAAACAGTGGGGCATCGGGATAGAGAGGAAGCAAAATAGCGTGTACAATTTCGTGGATATGGTCTAATCGTGTAGAGAGAACAATATTGTTAATTGTACGACCAGAATAGAGCTTATGAGAGCGTATAGGGGTGTATGTAAGCCCAATCATAGCAGAACATTCGTCTATACTATTGGCTGCAACATAGACAATTCTGTTATTGGATAAATCATAATTTCGGATAAATGAATCTGCAAAATTTACAGACTCTTTCATTGCTCTTTTATCAAAAGCAACGCCGTTACCAATATAGAACTCAACACACCCTTTATGATACTGCATATATCTGTTCTTGACAGCATCAAAATAGTTGATTAAACGCCAATTATTACCAACCTGTATTGCACAGACTTTATAAATAGAGTTAATCAATCCACCTTTTATTGCGCTATCAGGATAGTAGGCAATTGTGTTTATCTCGTATATTTCATCGGTAAGTTTGCGAATATTATATGTATTGAGCAGTCCATCTTTGTGCAACCCTATATGAATATCGCAACTTCCATCTACCCAAAATTGCGAGAAATCAGAGCCTTTATCAATCGCATTGATATAGTTCTCCCATACCTGACTTATAGCTAACAAATTTTCGTCCTTGCTAAAATACCCAAGTTCAGATGAAAATATCAAGCGTTGAGCATTGATATTTACAATAGAAAATAGGGAAAATATAACAACGATGATTATAACAAGAGGTCGCTTCATAGACAAACTTTGAAAATCCTAAACTATACGGATAGTTACCTCTGAGTATGCGTAGTCAAGAGGGTGGCGAGGAGTATCAAGATAGTTTCCTGTGATAAGAGTAGTATTCTTGCCAGAGTTTTGGAGTGTGAGAAAGTTTGGGCCAATCTCTTTTACCTTTACACTTGGCAAATAACTACAGTATGAAGTAAGATTCATTCCTACTTTAATTTGGTCGCGGGTATACTCCTTTGGGTAAGGTGTAATAGTCTGATGACCAGGGTCGCAAGCCACAGTATAACCACTCACACGGCAGATACTCCACTCTGGAGCATCAATTACCACACACTTTTTTTTCTTTGTCATAACGGTGCAATGTTTTTACAAAGATACTATTTTTTTAACAAAACATCTCATTATGCAAATGTTATTTAGCGACTAAAATATACGAAGAGTGGCAAAACTTTTGTTTTTAACAAAATTGTACTATCTTTGCACTATCGTTTAACTGGTCGTCCGACTGGTTTGATATCAATTTGAACATTTACTTTATGGAAGATTTAGCTACACTTGAGAGTAAGAGCCTCAATGAGTTGCGCGAGATTGCAAAAGCCTTTGGTATTGCGAGCGACAAGCTCTCAAAGAGGACTATTATAAAACTTATTACTGGTGGCGAAACTGGCGTTACATCTCAGGAGGAGGTGGTAACAGAGCCTAAGTCTGAGACAGCGACTGAGCCTCAGGTAGAGCAACCAAAGCGTCGCGGGCGTCGTCCACGCTCTGCTGAGAAGGTTACATCTACCCCAGAGCCTGAGCAGGTCATAGAGCCAGCACAGACAACCGAGCAACAGACAACAACTACCCAGGAACAGAAACCTGTAAAGACAGAGAAGCGTCGCGGTCGCCGACCTCGTGCAGAAAAGGTAGAGGCTACAACAGAGCAGGTCGTATCTACAGAGATTGTAGAGACAACAGAACCGACTGCTGAAATAGAGGCAACTACACAAACTGCACCGGAGATTGGAGAGGAGGAGATTACCAAAGACGACTTTACTGCAGAGGTTACTGGCGAGGGCGTGCTTGAGATTATACCAGAGGGATATGGATTCTTGCGTTCAGCAGACTACAACTACCTTAATTCTCCTGATGACATTTATGTCTCTCCAGCACAAATTAAACTCTTTGGTCTTAAGGCCGGAGATACCGTAACAGGAATTATCCGTCCTCCAAAGGAGGGTGAGAAGTACTTCCCACTTGTGCAAGTGCTTGAGATTAACGGACTTGAGCCAAATGCAGTGCGTGACCGCGTACAGTTTGAGTACCTCACTCCACTTTTCCCTGACAAGAAGTTCAACCTTACAGGAAATGGCCACAACGACCTTTCTAACCGCGTTGTAGACCTCTTCTCACCAATAGGCAAAGGTCAGCGTGCGCTTATAGTTGCTCAACCGAAGACTGGTAAGACAATGTTATTACAGAGCATTGCCAACGCTATTGCAGACAACCACCCAGAGGTATATATGATTGTTCTTCTGATAGACGAGCGCCCAGAGGAGGTTACCGAGATGGCTCGCCACGTAAAGGCAGAGGTTGTCGCTTCGACATTTGATGAGCAGGCTACTCGCCACGTAAAGGTTGCTGAGATGGTTCTTGAGAAGGCAAAGCGTATGGTAGAGTGCGGACACGATGTAGTGATACTCCTTGACTCTATAACCCGTCTTGCACGAGCCTATAACTCTGTTCAGCCTGCATCTGGAAAGGTTCTCTCTGGTGGTGTAGATGCAAATGCTCTCCACAAGCCAAAGAGATTCTTTGGTGCTGCGCGAAACACCGAGGAGAAGGGATCGCTTACAATCATCGCCACAGCGCTTATTGACACCGGTTCTAAGATGGATGAGGTTATCTTTGAGGAGTTCAAGGGCACAGGTAATATGGAGCTTCAGCTTGATCGTCGCCTTGCAAACAAGCGCATCTATCCGGCAGTAGATGTTATCGCATCGGGCACTCGCCGAGAGGATATGCTCCTAAGTCGCGAGGTTATGCAGCGCACTTGGATTTTGAGAAAGTATCTCTCTGATATGACCACTGTAGAGGCTATGGAGTTTTTACAGAAGCAGATGTCACTAACACGCAATAATGAGGAATTTCTAACCACAATGAATCAATAAAATGAAAAGATTAATTATTTCACTACTAACACTTTGCACAACCATATCAGCATTTGGTTGGGGACAGAAGGGTCACGATGCAGTTGCATATATTGCCGAGTGTAACCTCAAGTCAAAGGTCTATCAAAAAGTTGTAAAAGCTCTCGGTGGCCACTCTTTGGTCTACTATGCTAACTGGATGGATAATGCGAGCAACACAGACGACTATCGTTACACAAAGAGTTGGCACTACGCTAATGTAGACGAGGGTTATACCTATGCTACGATGAGCAAAAACCCTAAGGGCGATATCGTTACTGCTATCAATCAGATAGTTGAAGCCCTTAAAAGTGGCACCCTTACTGCTGAGCAGCAGGCCGTGCAGCTCAGATTCCTTATCCACCTTGTAGGAGACATTCACGCACCAATGCACGCGGGACATCTCTCTGATTTGGGCGGTAACAGAGTGACAGTTCAATACTTTGGTAAAAAGACTAAGCTTCACTCACTTTGGGACACAAGACTTGTTGAAGATTGCCACCGCTGGAGCTATACCGAGTGGCAGCAGCAGCTTGACAAGTACTGCTCATCTGAGCGCAAGGCCGAGTTAGCATCTGGCACAGCAGAGGATTGGCTTAACGAGAGCCACAAAATCGCAAAAGAGATATACCTCGCCTCTCCAGAGGGCGCTAAACTCTCTTATAACTACCAGAACTACTTCGCACCATTCATCGAAGAGCGTATACTTGCTGGTGGCATTCGCCTTGCAATGCTTCTCAACGAGATCTATAAGTAATAAAACTAATCTGAGCGAGCGGAGCAATAGCTTCCGCTCGTTTTTTTATATCTATAGACGACTGCGGGCTTGCACGCATTGTCAGCTAATCACATTAGCCAAGAACGAAGTTCTCGTCAACAGACAAAAAAAAGAGGAGAAGCTTTCGCTCCTCCTCCAGTACCCGAAGCCGGGATCGAAATGCAGCGACTAAGTCGCAAACTCGCGCGGATACATTGATAACGCAGACCCAGCGGGTCAAGTATAAACACACTCTATTCGCGCAACCGCCATTAAGTGAGCATCGCGGCTGTACGACCTACAACCGTTGGCGAGAATGCCGCAGGCATAGGCTGATGTGATTTGCGACTACGGGCTTGCACGCATTGTCGGCCAATCACATTAGCCAAGAACGAAGTTCTCGCCAACAGACAAAAAAAGAGGAGAAGCTTTCGCTACTCCTCCCCTCCTCCAGTACCCGAAGCCGGGATCGAAGTGCAGCGACAAAGTCGCAAACTCGCGCGGATACATTGATAACGCAGACCCAGCGGGTCAAGTATAAACACACTCTATCCGCGCAACCGCCATTAAGTGAGCATCGCGGCTGTACGACCTACACCCGTTGGCGAGAATGCCGCAGGCATAGGCAGATGTGATTTGCGACTGCGGGCTTGCACGCATTGTCAGCCAATCACATTAGCCAAGAACGAAGTTCTCGCCAACAGATAAAAAAAGAGGAGAAGCTTTCGCTACTCCTCCCCTCCTCCAGTACCCGAAGCCGGGATCGAACCGGCACGGACATTTCTGTCCACAGGATTTTAAGTCCGGCGTGTCTACCTATTCCACCATTCGGGCAACCCTTTTTGCGGTGCAAATGTACAAATTTATATCCTATTCTCCAAATTGTGAATCAATATATTTAACAATCTGCTGATAATCAGAGGCTGCAAACCACGCTATCTGTTTTTCGCGCCTAAACCAAGTCATCTGACGCTTTGCATAGTGGCGAGTATTTCGTTTGATAAGTTCAATAGCCTCGTCAAGAGTGGTTTTACCATCAAAATAGTCAAACATCTCGCTATAACCAACGGTGCTCAGCGAGTTACAATGGCGATAGGGTAGTACGCTGCGCGCCTCGTCTACCAATCCCGCCTCAATCATCATATCCACGCGACGGTTTATGCGGTCATAAAGCTCCTCACGAGGCACATCTACGCCAACCATAACAATCTGGAAATCACGCTCCTTGACCACACCCTTACGCAACTCAGAATACTTCTGACCAGTCACAAGACAGACCTCAAGGGCTCGCATAACGCGTGCTGGATTATTTCTATCTACCACCTCGTAATACTCTGGATCAAGTTCACGCAACCGTTCAGCAAGTGCCTCTACACCACCTATATGAAGACTATCAGCAAGCTCAGTACGCAGTTCGGGATCCGCCTCTGGCAAATAATCCATACCCTCACACAGCGCACGAATATAGAGTCCTGAGCCACCAACTGCCACCACCGTATCTACTCTATTAAAGAGCATATCAAGTCTCTCTAAAGCCGCCTTCTCATACTGACCACAGTTAAAGTCTTCGGTCAGTTCGCGCTCGGCAATAAAGTGATGTTCAACAGATTGTAGTTGCTCATCTGAAGGATATGCCGTGCCTATCTTAAGACCCTTATACACCTGGCGAGAGTCTGTAGAGATTATAGGCGCATTATAATGTCGGGCAAGAGCGATACTAAGATCAGTCTTGCCCGATGCTGTAGGTCCAACAACAACAATCAGTCGGCGATTAGTATTCATCGTCATAACTATCGTCTCCGTCAAATTCTCCAAACTCGTCCATCATCTCGTCAAAAATTGAACCATCATCTGCAGGCACTGCATCAGGATCATACTGATCTGGCACACGAGCATTCTCAAAAGAGACACGAGGATACTCAAGCTCTGGATTTGGCTCAGATGCGCTAACCACCTCAAGATAGAAGGCGCGGTCGGCAATCATATCAAACTGATAGATAAGGCGATTGCACTCAGAGACAACAAGTTCCGCGAGCGAAACCTTCTCCATAGCCACAGGAGCGCCATCAAACTGTTCCTCTCCCAAATCCATCAGAGAAAACTCCTGAAGCGGCTGCCACTGCTCATCGGCAGTATAGAAAGAGGCCATACAGTCGTCATACTCAATAGAGGTGATGATAAAGTTGTGAAGCTCAAGAAGGTTCATCTCGTGAGAGACCTCAAAATCGCGAACGAAGTTATCATTTTCGTCGCTGAGCATTCTAAGTCTGAGTATCATAGTCTAAAATTATTACTTAATCTTTACACAACGAATCTGCATTGCATTAGCACGCTTTGATGGGTAATTAAGGTTAAACTTGTTAATTGTACGAGTTGTTGTAAGGTCAAAGTACATACAAGTACTCTGCTTACCATCAGCAGTAGCCCCTGCAGTCCAATAGTAACCCTCCCAAGGCTCTGGCTGTGAAGGATAAACACCCTCTTTAAAGTTCATATTATGAATAACACCATCGTAGTAGTTTCTAAAACCAGCTGCAAGATAGAAGTGGTTATTAGTACCATCAGATAGCATCCAGCCAAATCTGCCACGAGCATCCTCTATTGACATACCATCCTCCTGAGCAGTGAGCTGTAGACAGTCAAAGTCAGAGGCTGCAGGGACTCTCCAACCATATGGACACGGATCATAGAGAGTCTTGTTTACACCGCTCCACAGCGAGCTATTTGCAGTGTGCATCCAGTCACCAACGCCATCACCATCCTCGCTATCTACACAAGCTGGGTTAATAATAAAGGTTGTCGGATTGGCCACTGTATACTCAACAGTACCTGTTTCTGCAGATGTCTCAGCATACTCTACATAGACTGCACTACCCGAGCCAGAATATACATACTCATCCTCGCCACCAGCACAATCGTGATAGTATGGACGCAGGAACGGATCCTTGCGACCCCACTGGTAGTAGAGTCCGTAGCTATCAAGAATCTGCTTGCTGCTATCTTTAGCGCCATTGCTATTTCCAAAGGCACCGAGATTAAAGTCCATAAAGGTAACACCATTAGAATATGTAGTATAATGCTCTAACGGATTCGCCGTGCTCTTTACAAACCACAAGTGCCAGCTCCAAAGAACCTCTCCCTTTGCATTTACGGCTGCGATAAGAGCATTTCCATTACGCATTACATACTCACCATTCTCCTTGATATATACATCCTCATCATCCTCCTCTGTCAGAGCATCTACATAGAACGAAACGCTCTTCTTATCCTCATCATATACAAGGTGGTCAAGCAAAGAGCGCTCACTCTGCCAAAGAATCTCAACATCGCTAACTGCAGAGATTGCCTCACCAGCGCCATTATGCGACACATCAAGCAGATAAGCGGCCATAGGCTGTGTAAGAACATAGCTATTTGCATATTTACCACCGTCATTGAGAACAATCACCTTATCACCAATAATATAGCAATCAATAGCGTATGTTGTCACCTCCGACTTTGTCGAGGTCACTGTAAACATTATCTTACACTCACGCATCTTATCACGCTCGCTGTCGCTCTGAGGCTCAGCTGGGGGTGTTACAGTGATTGTCTTTGCTGTCTGATCGATATCACATTTCCAACCGCTTGTAATACTCTTTACAGCAACGGCTGTAACATTAGTAGTTGTGTAGGTAATGGTCTGAGGCTCGCCTCCCCACTGAAAATAGAGACCTGTAGCCGACAAATCCATACCGTAATCGTACTTCTTTGAACAAGCCCCAAAGATGATTAGAGCGCAAAATGCGAAAAGAATAAATTTCAAATTTCTCATATGTCGTTATACTATTTTACAAAAACACAAATATTGGTGCAAATGTACCAAAAAAGTTGCAAACTAACTAACCTTTAACAACCATTTCTTCAAATTATTGATAAAATTATCAATCTACTAACGATTTTAGTTCAAATTTAGTATCACTGAGCACAAAAATACCCCTAACAGCAAGACCGTTAGGGGTAATCTACTACGACAGAGAACTACTTCTTAGGGATACCTCGCTCACAAGGCACCTTTACTTGACATTTGCCACATCCAAAGCGTGGCGCATACTTAACCCTCAGCGTATGTACATAGGCACTACACAACTCGTGAGACTTACCACTCTCAAGGGTTATAGCGCCAGCAGGGCAGCGCATACAAGCACCGCAACCAGTACAGTATTCGTAGATATCTGAATAGTTGCGTGGCGTAACCTCAAGAGGTACATCTACAATCACGCTACCAAAACGACCTGCCACACCGCGCTCTGTAATAAGACTCTTTGAGAGTCCAAAAGTACCCTGACCACAGATGTAGGCCGCGTGACGCTCGCTCCAGTTGCTGGTAAAACTCAGACTCTTATCCTCAATATCTTCACAGCTTCCCGCCTCAAAGACATACTTAAACTCGTCACTCGCATATGGAGATAGCGCTTTAATACCTTGATTTACAAACCATTGCTCAAGAAAATGGTTAATCTCTGTAAGAAAAGCCTGACCCTCTACACGAGCATACAACCAACCATTGCCAACATCCACACTGTCTGCACAGTTACCCTCTACAACAAAGTCGCTAAAAGGTGCAAAGTAGCTCACAACGCTCTGTGCGCCCGCCATCCACTCACGCGGAGTGCGAAAGATATGACCAACCGCCTGAGGAGCCTTTAGCCCATCCCACAAAGGATCTGTTGCCGAGCCAATCTTAACAATAGGGGAGTCATACAAC
>JAFOYS010000347.1 GCA_017391435.1 Alistipes sp.
CGGAAAGAAGCATAAGCGTCACAAGATGGCGACCCACAAGCGTAAGAAGCGTCTGCGCAAGGATCGTCATAAGAAGAAGTAGTATGCCCGACGGCATATTGCTTAAATAGGAGTTTAACGCTAAAGGGTTCTTGCCCTTTAGCGTTCCTATTAAAGAATATTATCATAATCTTGACTATGAACCGCGAGTTAATTATTAATGTAACATCTACCGAAATTAACATTGCCCTCTGTGAGGACAAGGTGTTGGTAGAGTTGGGTAAGGATATGGCGCAGACAGGTTTCTCTGTGGGCGACATATACCTCGGTAAGGTGCGCAAGATTATGCCCGGACTCAACGCCGCGTTTGTAAACATTGGTCACGAGCGCGACGCTTTTATCCACTATCAGGATTTAGGACCTCACTTCTCGTCGCTGGACAAAATTGTTGACAGCTGGGCTCCAGGTAAAAAGTGTGTCAGATTAGATGCTATGAAGCTTGACACACCGCTGGAGAAGGATGGACGAATTGCCGACCATCTGCAAGTAGGTCAGACTGTAATGGTTCAAATCTCCAAGGAGGCTATCTCTACAAAAGGACCGCGTCTGACTTGCGACATCTCATTAGCGGGAAGAAATATTGTCCTTGTCCCATTCTCCTCAAAGGTCTTCCTTTCGCAGAAGATTCGCTCCAACGAGGAGAAAAAACGCCTCAAGCGTGTTGCTCAGGGCGTTCTTCCAAAGAATTTTGGCGTTATTATCCGTACTGCTGCCACAAATGCTACAGATCTTGATGTTGAGCAGGATATCCTTGCAGCGGTAGAGAAGTGGAATAAGACACTTCAGCAGATTCGTCGTCATCAAGCACCAGCGCTGCTTATGGGTGAGATGAATCGCGCCAACACAATTATTCGTGACTCCCTTGATGGCTCATTTACACAGATTTGTGTAGACGACGAGGGTATGTACAACGAAATTCGCAGTTATATCGAGTCGGTAGACCCCCAGATGGTAAAGCTCGTAAAGCTCTATCGTGGTTCGGTGCCGATTTTTGATAATTTTGACATCTCGCGACAGATAAAGTCGCTCTTTGCTCGATATGTATCTCTCAAGAGGGGTGCATACCTAATTATAGAGTCTACGGAGGCAATGAATGTCATTGATGTAAACTCCGGAAACAGAACAAAGGCTGATGACAATCAGGAGCAGCACGTGCTTGAGGTAAACCTTGCCGCAGCTGCAGAGGTGGCTCGTCAGCTTCGCCTCAGAGATTTGGGTGGTATTGTGATTATCGATTTTATCGATATGCACAAGGCGCAGAGTCGTCAGTTGCTCTACGAGGAGATGCAACGACTGATGGCTACCGATAAGGCTCGCCACACAATCCTTCCGCTAACAAAGTTCGGACTTATGCAGATTACCCGTCAGCGTATCCGTCCAGTAGCTGTAAAGGATATTCAGGAGGTCTGTCCTACCTGTGGTGGCACGGGAAAGATTGAGCCAACGGTGCTTCTTGAGCGTACTATTGAGAATCAGTTGTCGCTACTTGCTGAGGAGCACGGCGAGCGTTATGTAAACCTTGTTGTTAGCCCATACATAGCGGCCTACTTAAAGCAGGGATTTGTCTCTCTGCGTACTCGCTGGGCGCTGCGTTATGGTATGATGATATCTATAACTGCATCGCAGTCATCGGGTATTGTTGATGTTAAGTATCTTGACCGCAATGGTGAAGATATGTTGCATCCTAACTATGTTGGCCATCGCAAGCCGAAAAAGAGTGCACCAGCACAGCCAGAGCGTAAAGAAAAGGAGCGAAAGAGCTCTGGCAGTAAGCCTAAAAGACGAGCAAAGAAGACAAGCGAAACAAAGGATAAAGAGTAGGGTATAAACCTGTAAAGATGCACAAAATACTTCAGACAGCCGTGCAGACAAAACCGTTTGCGCAGCTGCACAGAGAGCTAAAACAGAAGGGCAACACCGTCTACCTTAACGAGTTAGTCGGAGGAGCCCTTTCGTTTTATTTGGCTGCGGCAGTGGCAAAAACTGCGGGTCTACATATTGTTGTGGCAGAGGATCGTGATCAGGCAGCGTATCTGATGAATGACCTCTACGCACTACTTGACGAGAAGAGGGTTCTATTCTTCCCGTCTGCATATAAACGCTCTATACTCTACGGTCAGGAGGAGGCGCAGAGCGTTGTTATGCGAACAAATGCTATCAATGCAGTGCAGTCGCTCACTGCTACAGAGTATGTTGTCCTTTGTACATATCCTGAGGCACTTGCCGAGCGTGTTGTCGGTCAGGCGCAACTTGATCAGAACTCGATTACTATCAATCGCGGTGAGAGTGTCAAGATTGCCGAGCTGATAGATGTGTTAGAGAGTTTGGACTTTAAGCGCGTAGACTTTGTGTACGAGCCAGGGCAGTACTCTGTCCGAGGTGGTATTGTGGATATCTTCTCATATGTCGAGTCAAAGCCGTACCGTTTAGACTTTTTTGGCGATGAGGTGGACTCTCTGCGTCGCTTTGAGATTGGAAACCAGCTCTCGTCAGATAGGTTAGAGTCAGTAACTATTATCGGCAATGTAAATCGCAGCGAGGCGGGGCAGATATCTCTTGCCGCCTTTGCCGGTGAGGGTGCTAAGTATTGGTTCTATGATGGAGACTATGCACTGCGAAAGGTTGACGACTTGAGGGTTAAGTACCTTAATCAGAGTGATGAGCCGCAGCAGGTAGTAGAGCAACTTACTTCAAGGGCCGAGTTGTTGAGAGATATGGCGCAGGGAACTCTGCTCTCACTGCATAATAATATCACAGAGCGCCCTGCAACAGCGACTATCCAATTCCATACCCAGCCGCAGCGCCAGTTTAGCAAGAACTTTGAGCTGCTGGCTGACGATATTACAGCCCGTAAGGAGGAGGGCTTTAACTGCTATATCCTCTCTGATAATTTAGCGCAGATGGAGCGCTTGGATAATATCTTCTACAGCATAAATCGTCCGGGTGTAAAGCTGGAGATGTTGAGGGTAATTCTGCACGAGGGTTTTGTAGATTACGATACTCAACTCTGTTTATACACTGAGCATCAGCTCTTTGACCGCTACCGAAGATATAAGATCAATGGTGAGATTAAGCGCGACGAGCAGATGACCGTGGCAGAGCTTAATGCACTGCGTGTGGGTGACTATGTTGTCCATATAGACCACGGTGTGGGCCGCTTTGATGGCCTTGTGACATTGCCAGACCCCTCTGGAGGTAAACCGCGAGAGGTTATTAAGCTTGTCTATCGTGACGGAGATGTGCTGTTTATCAATGTGCACTCACTGCACTGCATCTCTCGCTATAAGAGTGGCGACGGAGAGCGTCCGAAGATACATAAACTCGGTAGTGGCGCTTGGCAGAAGCTCAAGACCGCAACAAAGAAGGCTGTAAAGGATATCTCGCGCGAGCTTATTGCACTTTATGCAAAGCGTAAGGCCAGCGAGGGTTTTGCCTTCTCGGCAGATAGCTATCTTCAGCAGGCTATGGAGGCCTCGTTCCGCTATGAGGAGACGGCCGACCAGCAGAAGGCTATTGAGGCTGTAAAGAGCGATATGGAGTCGAACAGACCTATGGATCGTCTTATCTGTGGTGATGTAGGTTTTGGAAAGACCGAGGTGGCTATTCGTGCAGCCTTTAAGGCGGCTGTTGATGGTAAGCAGGTGGCAGTTCTTGTGCCGACAACAATCCTTGCTCTGCAACATTACCGCTCATTTATGGAGCGACTGCGTGATATGCCTGTGCGTGTAGAGTACCTAAACCGCTCAAAGAGTGCAAAGCAGACACGACAGATAGCCGAGGACCTTGAGAGTGGTAAGATTGATATCCTTATCGGTACGCATAAGATGCTCGGCAGCGCTATTAAGTTCCGAGACTTGGGACTGCTGATAATCGATGAGGAGCAACGCTTTGGTGTGGCAGCAAAGGAGAAACTTACGCAGATGAGCGTAAATGTAGATACGCTAACGCTGACCGCTACGCCAATTCCGCGTACACTACAGTTCTCGCTTATGGGCTCGCGAGATCTCTCTGTTATCTCTACACCTCCGCCAAACCGTCAACCTATTATTACTGAGTCACATACATTCTCCGAAGAGCTTGTCAAGGATGCTATTGAGGCCGAGTTGTCTCGTGGTGGTCAGGTCTACTTTATCCACAATAATGTAGAGCAACTTGAGGATATCCGTGGTATGATTACTCGCCTCTGTCCAAAGGCTCGTGTTATAGCGGCACACGGACGAATGAAGGCGGGCGAGATGGAGAAACTTATTATGGACTTTATCTACGGCGAGAGCGATGTGCTTGTGGCAACATCGATTATTGAGAGCGGTGTGGATATTCCAAATGTAAATACGATAATTGTCAACAATGCAGACCACTTTGGATTGAGCAACCTCCACCAGCTGCGTGGTCGTGTGGGTAGAAGTGACCGCAAGGCCTACTGCTACCTGCTTAGTAGACCGGACGAGTTGCTCTCAAGTGATGCGCGCCGCCGATTGAGAGCTATTGAGGAGTTTTCGGACTTGGGCTCTGGATTTAACATCGCTATGCAAGATCTTGATATCCGCGGAGCGGGTAATCTGCTTGGTGCTGAGCAGAGTGGATTTATTGCCGATATCGGCTTTGAGACCTATCAGAAGATTATGAATGAGGCTATTGCCGAACTTCGCGCTGAGGGTCTGGATGTAGCGGGTCTTAGCCGAGAGGAGCAGAAGGTTGTTGATAGAATCAGCTATGTTGACGATGTGGCTGTAGAGCTTGGTGTAGATGCTTCACTACCAGCAGATTATGTGCAGCAGTCAGCCGAACGATTAAGGCTCTATCGCGAGCTTGATGCTATTGTAGATCAAAAGAGACTTGACGAGTTTGAGTCGCGCCTTGTAGACCGCTTTGGAAGATTGCCAGACGCCGCGCGACAACTGCTTGATGTTGTGCGACTTAGATGGGTGGCAGCAGAACTTGGTATCGAGCGCGTGAAGGTCAAGAATGGACTTATGATAGTGAGCTTTGTGGGTAATGATAACTCGCCATTCTATAAAACCGAGCAGTTTATGAACCTGCTGCGTAAGGTAACATCTCAACCAGAGCGCTTTGTGCTTAAGCAGCGCGATACAAAACTCGCACTAACGGTCCGCAAGGTAGATAGTGTTGCGGATGGTATAAAGGTGCTGACTGACCTCAAGTCGTAGGTGCAAGGGCAGAATAAGGAGTTTAAGGAGTTTAGGGATATTAGTGTGGATTCACTAAATTCCCTAATCTCTTTAATTTCCCTAATATTTTTGGATTTCACAAGGATTTATGGTAAATTTGCAAGATTGTAAACTAAC
>JAFOYS010000348.1 GCA_017391435.1 Alistipes sp.
CATACAATCAGTATCTTGGTATTACTCAGGACTATAACGAGCAGTATATCCTCTGCAACCTCTACTTGGGTAAGAAGCTCTTTAAGAACAACCGTGGTGAGATTCAGATCGGTGTAAATGATTTGGCTAACCAGAATACAGCCTTTAGCCGTACTACAGGCTCTGGTTATACACAGAATATGACAAATAGTGTTATCGGTCGCTATTATAGCATACAGTTTGTTTACAACTTGCGCCACTTTGGTAAGCGAGGTAGCAAGCAGATGTCCGACTATGACTACAAGGAGAGTAAGTCTGCTGTAGGTATGGGTGCAAATAGTGGCGGTATGCGTATGGGCCCAATGATGAGAAGATAACGAACTGCATAAGGTTTTTTTATAGTAGTGTGTGCCTATTGTCGTATGGCAATAGGTTGGATGTCCGGGATTTGGTAGTTCGCCCGGGCATCCGTTTTTTTAGAGCAATGAAGGCCGTTGTGCCATATATAGCAACCAATATCCATAACACGCCAATCTCCTTGTAAACATCCGCAGTTGTTGCACCCATACTCTGCACGCGAATATAGGCAGGTATGGCACTGCTGCTTGGTAGTATCTTCCCTACGATATACATCCAGTGCGGTATGGCCTCTGGTGGTAGTGATGCTCCGCTAAGCAGAAGTGTTGGTATGGAGGTCCATAGTGTGCAAATAATCGCACTCTCTTCGCGTTTAAATAGTGTAGAGATGGTTGTTGCGAGTAGTATTACAGAGAGTAAATATGGTGCAATAACTGCAATGCAAGAGAGTGTAGAGCCATTTATTGGATAGCCAAATATTCGGTAGTGTATCACAAGAATATAGCTCGCAATAAGGGCGTATATCGCTCCATAGACAACAGTTTTTGATATAAGAGTCTGTAGCGCATTGCCCCCTCTGTAGAGTCCTTTGCGGCTGTATATTCCCCCGACTACACCAATCCCCATTAGTAGAGTTTGCTGTAGCACTAAAATCAGTATGGCTGGCATTATAAATGTGCCATAACCTAAGTATGAGTTGAAGAGGTTGTGTGACTCAAAAGTAATTGCCTCACCACTACTTCTATCTCTATTTATGGATGAGATAACGCTTACAAAACCCTGAAATACTTGGCGATACATAAGAAAGTAGCTCGCATCGCAGAATATGGATACTTTGGCCTGCTCTGAAAGTAGTAGGCTGCTGTCGTAACTCTTAGGAATATAAACAATACCGTATACTTTTCCACTGTAAAAAAGCATTTTAGCCTCTTCAATATCTGCTGCGGAGTATTTTGTGCTTAGGTATGGAGAGGCGTTGAGTCTAAAGATCAACTCGCGAGAGCTGCTGCTGTGGCTATGGTCAACTACGGCAATCGGAACGCTCTCTAATACCTGCTTGGCGTAGCAAGAGGAGTAGATTGTGGCATACAGTAGCGGTGCGAGTATTAATATTAACACCACCCCACTGTTCCTAAATATTATCTTACACTCTTTTGCTATGCTCTTTATCATAATCGTTTGCGTACCAATATTGGTAAAAGTAAAAATAGCGACATATAGCCTATATCTGTAGCGCTATTACCGCTTGTGCCTCGTATAGCTTGGTCAACCATTATTTTCATATAGAATGTAAATGGAAACAGATGGCTGACAAACTTTAAAATCGGAAACATTGCCATTGTAGGAAATGTAAGTCCTGAAAGCGTAAAGGCAAGTACAGAGTAGCCTCCGCCTAATGATAGCGATAGGTGTCTATTGTGCGTGAGTGCTGTAAATAGAATCGCAATAGCTTGATATACAGTTACTAACAATAGCGTTGATAACAATACTATCCATTTGCTTCCCTTCAATGGTACACCTAACACTCTAAAGAGAAAAATGAGCATTATTGCTGCGAATATCCACATTGTCAATGTGGTAGGAAATATTCTGCCCAATAATGTACATATCTCTCTACCCTCTCTTTGTGCTATGGCATACGCTGTCGCCAGCATCGTGAATATTGTAATCATCATCGGCATAAAACAGGGCGAAAGATAGTATGTATAGCTTAGGTACGGATTGAATAGTATATGCTTGTCAAATCCAACAGCCATAATCTTAGCAAATGGCACGCCTCTCTGAAGCTCTATTCCCGCGCTAAAGGTTGCAACTACGCTCTGGATATCTTTTGCAATAAAACCGTTTGTAGAGATGTTTACCCCACTGTTGTATAGCGCAACTTTTGTTGGGGTGTTTGTGATAATATCGGCCTGAAATGAGTGTGGAATAATCACAGCGGCATAGGCCCTACCTTTGCGGATTATAGAGAACGCTTCGTCACTGCTTGCTGCAATATAATCTACTCTTGCACAGGATGTTGCATCAATCATCTCAATCAATTTTCTGGATAGAGTACTCTTGTTGTTATCTACTACAACAATCGGTAGTTCTCTAATGCTGTCACCCGAGAAGTAGCAGACAAAAAAGAGCAGAGAGATTGCTGGCAGAATAAATAGTAGCGCACAGTAGATCTTGTCGCTCGCTATCCGCTTTATCTCGTCGTTGAAAGAGATTGTAAACTGTCGCATTGTTAAATCTTGATTATAGCACTCATACCTGGGCGAATATCTACACTCTCTGTAGTGCTCATCTTAACTACAAAAGTGCGAATATCAAAACCTCCGTCTGCACTTGTTGCGTTCCAAACGGCAAAGTCTGCCTGTGGTGATATGTAACTGACTGTTAGGTTAGTGTGCCTGTCAATGGCTGGAATATAGGCTTTAAAAGTTGAGCCAATTGTAAATCGTGGCATCAGCGTCTCTTTGATGTTGAACTCAATCCAACTATTAGTTAAATCCAGGATTGTAACAACAGGAAATCCTGCGCCAACAACCTCTCCTGCGTAGTAGGCAACAGTAGATACCTCGCCAGAAATCGGTGCTAAGACTGTGCCATCAGAGATGTAGCTCATAACCTCATCTATAGCCCCTTGTGCCATACTTACTTTCGCAGCGACAGCCTCTTTTTGCTCCTTCGTAGCTCCAGCAACTGCAAGAGAGTATTGGGCGTACGCTGCCCTTTCGGCGTTTGACATCGCCTCAAAATTTGCAGTTGCCTCGTCTAATTTTTGAGTTGTTACCACTCCATCTTTGTGCAGTGCTACTATGCGCTCGTAGCTCTTCTGTGCAAGCTCTTTGCCCGCTACAGCTTGTTGCCAAAGGCTATAAGCGGCCTCTATTTGCTCCTTTCGTGCACCTGCAATAACCTCTCTGTCAATGGCTTTTGCGGCTTGTCTTGCAGCGGTTGCTTGGATGAGTTTTGTCTCTAACTCTGGTGTTGAGATGGTATAGAGTATCTGCCCTACGGTCACACTATCACCTTGACTTACATCTACCCTCTCTATCTGGCCGCCTATTTTAGAGCCGATGCGGTATTGGCGGCACTCTACAACACCCTGCAGGAGTATCTGCTCCTCTTTTTTAAGTATTGAGCCAACTATAATGATGGCTATTGCAACAACTGCAATGAGCGAGATATAAATTGTATATTTACTCTTTTTCATAAATTAAACTCTCTTTTGCTGGGTGGTCTATATATTCAAAGTATCTGTCGCTTGAACCGCAAGCCTCTAAAAGTCTGACAAGATTTGTATCAAATTCATATCCGTACTTTAGCCTCTCGATATGTACAGCCAGAAGCTCTATTGTCGCATCTATAACGGCAGTGGATGTAGCAACACCCTCAGTAAAAGCCCTCTGTTGCATCTGTAGATACTCTGTGGCAAAATCTATAGATCTCTCTAAGGCTATAATCTGCTCAAGCGAGGCTGTTACTCTGTTGTAGAGCGATGTTATTAGCAGATTAATATCCTGTTCTGCTGCCCTCTCTAACGCCTCTACGCGTCTATATGTGTTCTTTGCCGCAGAGAACTTAAACTCTCGCCGCAGTCCATCAAAGATCTTGAAATTGACCCCTACACCAACAGCCCAGCGCGGCAAAATGTTTGTTACATTGTGCATTAATGCACCGCTGC
>JAFOYS010000349.1 GCA_017391435.1 Alistipes sp.
GAATATGACACTACTTATCTCGTATTACCTATATGGGCACAAGTGTTGATTCTTATGGCGATACAGACTATCTTCTTTTGGGTATTCCATACTTATTCAGGGCCGACTGTGGAACAAGTGCCATCTGCTCGTTTGCAGAAAGAGTGTAGCCCGCAATAGCAAACGGAGAGACAAAGAGTGTGTCGCACTTGGTCTTGTCACAGTATGAGCGGCGAATAATAGAGTTTTTGGTCATTACAGTGTAGTGAACACCATCATTCATACTGCGTAGAGCCGAGATGCCTCTGTTGGCACTGCGAATCTTCAGAATATCGTTGTAACTGCCCTTAGCAGTAAGTGTAGCAGCGATGGCTACTATAACCACCGCTGCAAATCTTCTAAATATCGTCAACATTAAATTCGTAGTTAAGTCGTTTTCCAGTGACAAAGGTAGAGCTGTCAAACTTGTTGTTAAATTGGTCTACTGTAACCCTCTTGCACTGCTCATATGGTGGTGTGAGTAGGTCAAAGTTTACAGCGTAGTATACCGCAGACTCAAGAATTGCTATAAGACGCTCGCGGTCAATCTCAGCCTTGCCAAAATTCATTGCACGCATACTGCTCTGGCGCTTGCCCTCTACAAAGAACATACGCTCACGGTTGATGAAAATTCGTCCGATAAGGTATCCCTCGTCAGCAGAACGCTTGTCCTTGAATGAGTCGGATAGAAAGTCGTAGATGTCAATCATACCGCAGTAGCTATTGGCCTTATCCTGCTGTACATAGTTGTTCTGCCAGATGATATGGTTTGAATCAAACTGGAAAATATCTGTGTGCATCTTGAAAATAAGGGTGTCTGAGGCAATCTGTAACTGCGCCTCGTGCTTGCCACGGTCACGATACTCAAGCCTTACACGCCTGTCGACCTTGCCCTCAAGGGCATCCTCCATCTCAGAGGCCATCTCAAAAAGTGTATCTTTAAGCAGGTTGAACACAGCAAAGGTGTTGTCAAAAACCCTCTGCTTGAGCATAGACTTCTCAATGATAGTCCCCAGAATCTTCTCTCTTAATGGTTGTGCTGTCATAGTATTACATTTTCTCCTCTACAAAGATAATGAAAATTATTGAAAGATATAAAATAACGCATAATTTTATTTATATTTGCCACCCAATCTGTTAGGTTTTTGTATATGGGAGATATTATGCGACCCTTAGTTTCGGTAATAATGCCTGCCTATAATGTTGAGCAGTTTTTGGCGCAGTCTATTGACTCTGTGCTCTGTTCTGACTATCAGAACTTGGAGCTAATAGTTGTAGATGATGGCTCGAGTGATGCTACGCTGGAGATTGCACAGCGCTATCAGGCTAAGGATAGTAGGGTAAAGGCCCTTACCAAAGCTAATGGTGGACAGGGCGTTGCTCGTAACTATGGCGTAGAGTATAGCTCGGGAGAGTTTATCCTTTTTGTAGATTCTGATGACCTTATAAGTAGTGGCTATATCTCTAAGGCTGTTGCAGAGATGGAACGCGATAGTGAGGTTAAGGTTGTTACTTGTCGCGGAGAGTTCTTTGACGGCCGTACAGGTAGCTGGAGACTCAAGAAGTATACACAGAGGACTCTGGCAAAGAGAAATGTCTTTACTATCAGCTCGCTAATGCGCCGTACAGACTTTGTTCGTGTCGGTGGCTTTGATACAACGATGCACAACTACTGTGAGGATTGGGCGCTCTGGATATCTATTCTCAAGGATGGCGGTAAGGTGGTTACTCTGCCTACAGTGGAGTTTTTCTACCGCGTGAGGGCAGGCTCCTCTCGCTTTGTTGGCCGTAAGTATAAGAGCGAGTTGATGGCCGCGCTGAACCGTAAGTTTCCAGACTTCTTTGAACGAAAACTCGGTGGTAAACTCTGGTCACAACGCTCTATGTCAAGGCCGATCAATGCCTTGTGTAACGCCATTTTCCCAAGAAGAGCATCTGTGGCAAAACAACATAGGGCGCTATTCTACTTTGTGCGTGCGGTGCCACGCATTGTGGGCAGTAAGGCTCAGTTTAGTACTACCTGGAATAAGAGAGAGGTTACGATATGCAGTATAGAGGCTCTGCCGTCAAGGCACGAAAGAGAGGTAGCAATGCAGAACGGAAAGGTTGTTGGTTACTGTAC
>JAFOYS010000350.1 GCA_017391435.1 Alistipes sp.
AAGCACCATACCTCCAGGGTATGCTGGCACATAGAGAGAGTCGTTTAAAATAAGGTTCAGACCACGCACCGAAGCGTAGTATCTTGCATCGTTGAGGCGCAGGCCCGTAAAGTCTGGCACCCAACGGCGCATACCGTGGCGCGTACCCACAGCAAGGGCAATATAGGAGATTACCACCAGCAGCACCATCACTGCACAGATAAGAACAAAGTTCCAAAGTATCGGTTTTGTGCGAAGGCGAGAAAACCAAGAGGCGTTATTTGTCTTTTTTGTCATAGTCTATAACTCGTTATAGTGAGTATCTCTTTCAACGGCTCTAAAGCCAGCATTGCGACAGATTCTTTCAATATCCTCAACACTCATAGTCGGGCGAAGGTCATCTGCACCTGCCATAGAGTATATCTTTGTTGAATCGTCTATTGTTCCGTCAATATCGTCTGCTCCAAAGGCCAGCGCAAGCTCTGTTGTAGTCTTGCCATACATTACCCAATAGGCCTTTATATGTGGGATATTATCAAGTATCAGTCTACTCATAGCAAGCGTTCTCAGATCGTCCGTAACTGTCGTCTCACCAAGATAGCTCAACTGATTGTGTGCGCTACGGTACTTGAGCGGAATAAAGGCATTTATACCACCCGTCTGATCCTGTAACTGACGAAGGCGCATAAGGTGGTCTATGCGATGCTCTATGCTCTCTATATGTCCATAGAGCATTGTAGCGTTGCTATCAATACCTATGCTGTGCGCTGCTCGGTGCAGTTCAATCCACTGCTCGGCACTACCCTTCTGTGGACAAATCTCATTGCGAATCTCTGGCGCAAAAATCTCTGCTCCACCACCTGGTATAGACTCCATACCCGCATCCTTAAGCAGCTGCAATCCCTCAACTATCGTAAGACCCGCCTTGGATATCATATAGTTCAGCTCTACAGCCGTAAAGGCCTTAATAGCCGCCTGAGGCATAATCTCCTTTACTCTACGAATCATATCTATGTAGTAGTACAGATCGTGCGTAGGGTGTACTCCGCCTACAATATGAATCTCCGTAGCACCACTATCCTTACGCTGGCGGACAATATCAAGCACCTGATCCATAGTATAGTCCCAAGCGCCCTGTTCGCCCTCGCTACGGCGATATGAGCAGAACTTACACTCAAATTGGCAGACATTTGTCGGCTCAAGGTGGAAGTTACGATTGTAGTAGACCTTATCCCCACTTACAGCCCTCTTTGCCTCAAGAGCTATCTCAGAGAGGCTCCACAGCGGAGCATTGTTCCACAACTCAAGAGCCTCGGCAGTGTCTATTCTCTCCCCCGCCCTTAACTTTGATACTATATCTGATAGAGCCATACTACTTCGGAGCTTTTCGGTAGAGATAGATACCGATAATTAAGAATATTATGTTAGGCAGCCATACGGCAAGCATTGTAGGCATACTACCACCCTTAGCAAACTCCTCAAAGACTCGGGTGAGCATAATGTATGAGAAGCAGAGCGTAATACCTATACCAATGTGCAGACCCGTTCCACCACGCACCTTGCGTGACGAGAGCGACACACCAATAAGGGTCAAGATAAATGTTCCAAAAGGATACGAGAAGCGAATATGTCGCTCAACCTCAATCTGGCGGATACTATCTGAGCCCTTGTCGCGCTGCTGAGCCAAGAAGTCGTTCAGCTCGACAATGTTCATCGTTGTAAGGAACTCAGTGAGTCGGCCAAGCTCCACAACATCAAGGTTTATCACCGTATCAAGATTACGGTGCTGCTTGAAGGTCTCATCGCCATTCTGGTCAAATGTTCGGGTGATATATCGCTGCGCTGTCCAGTGCTTGCTCTGTGGGTCAAACTTTACATCTGAAGCCTCAAGAGCGCCGACCATAGTGCTACCCTCGTACTTCTCAAGGGCAAAGAACGACGCTACAGAGGTTGCCTTACTAAAGCCGCGGATATATGCAAACTTACCAGGCTCTACCTGTCGGTAGATATGGCGATCATACTGCTCACGCACACGACGGGCAATATACTTCTGCTCAAAGGCTACACAATCTTTCTGCGTCATAGGGATAATCCACAAACTGAGCAGCAGCGAGAGTGCTGTGATAAACAGCGCACCGAGAAAGTATGGCCACATAAGCCTACGGAACGACATACCGCCCGAGAGCATAGCCACAATCTCGGTCTGATAGGCGAGCTTGGATGTAAAGAAAATTACGGCAATAAATGTAAATAGTGCCGAGAATTGATTGATAAAAAATGGCACAAACTTGAAGTAATAGTCAAAGATTATCGCCTTTACAGGTGCCTGCATCTGTATAAAGTCATCAACCTTTTCGACATAGTCAAAGACCACCACAATGACAATAATCATTGCAATAGCAAACAGATATGTACCGACAAACTTTCCAAGAATATATCTGTCTAATATCTTAAAACCCGGAAACCAAGACGGGCGCTTATTATACTGCGGTAACATAGACATACTACAATCTTCTTGACAACTTTTCAACCATCATATCCTTCCAAACAGCAAAGTCTCCGGCAATAATATGCTCACGAGCCTGACCTACAAGCCATAGATAGAAGGCTGTATTGTGCAGCGAAGCAATCTGCGCAGCAAGCATCTCACCACAGACAACAAGGTGGTGCAGATAGGCCTTTGTATACTGCGTATCAACGAAAGCTGTACCGTTAGCATCAATTGGCGAGAAGTCGTTCTCCCACTTCTTGTTGCGGATATTTATCACACCCTCAGAGGTAAAGAGCTGACCATTGCGACCATTGCGTGTCGGCATAACACAGTCAAACATATCTACTCCGCGAGCGATTCCCTCAAGAATATTTATCGGCGTACCCACACCCATAAGATAGCGCGGCTTGTCTGTTGGCAAAATGGCATTTACCACCTCAATCATTGCATACATAACCTCTGTAGGCTCGCCCACAGCAAGACCACCTATAGCATAACCATCAGCGTTGTACTGCAACACATTCTCGGCAGCCTTGGCACGAAGATCTGCAAAACCGCAACCCTGAACAATCGGGAATAGAGACTGGTAGTGACCATACTTAGG
>JAFOYS010000040.1 GCA_017391435.1 Alistipes sp.
CTTGGCGAGTGTTATCAAAACGGAAATGGTTGCAAGCAGGATATTGAGAAGGCAAAGTATTGGTACAAAAAGGGTGCTGAGGGCGGCTCAAAGTATGCTATAGAGGCGTTGAGCAGTTTAGAGTAGAGAGGTTATAATAATCTCAGAAATAGCAAAAAAAGATGACATTTTTCTTGGAAATGTGGGGGGGGGAATTCTTATCTTTGTAAAAAATTTTATAGTTATGAAACGATTGATACTCCTTTTGGCCACAGTGGCCACATCTCTGACTCTTGCAGCACAGAGTCTAAACTACACTCTCAACCTAAGCAACGAGGGAAGCAAGGCAATATCTGGCGCCTCCATATTTGTTGAAATAGGCCGAACAGATGAGAGCGGTTGCTACAAGATTAACGCTAAGTATAACACCAACCTACTTATAGATGCTCAGGGTTATAGCCTTACAGGCTTAATACTCAAAGCAGATCCGCTGCAGCGTGTTGTACCGCACTCGGCTACGGGCAAAAAGAACACATTAGAGTATCCGCCGTCACTTAAGTGCGAACTTGAATACCCGCTCTATGTCGTAAATGGGGTGTTTGTTCCATCCTTCAAGCCATACAACTACACTGACAGCCAGATTGCAGGTATGACCACAACAAAAAAGTGGAACAAGGTAACAAAGGCGATATTCAAAGATACAGAGATTGAGAGCATTGATGTTGCAAGGCGTGGCGTGGCTATGATAACCACAAAGGAGTCGTTAGCGTTCAACACACCTAAGAACAAGGCTCAATATACAGTTGTTGTGGTGGACACAGAGGGCAAACCAATTAAGGATGCAGTGGTATATGTTCGCCGTGGCAGGACAGACGACACTGGAAGCTCAGAGTTTAAAGCCAAGGCTGGCAGACGAGCTATAATAACCTCTGCCAAGTACGAGAACTACTCAACGACTCTTACAGAGCAGACAAATCTATCTGCCATAATGACAAGAAAGCCAAAACAGAAAGGTATTGAGACAAAGCATATGCCATCTTTTGATGGTGGCTCTATATCTAAGTTTAGGCAGTGGTTTATGAACTACGCCAGGGAGGATCTTCAAAAGTACAGTCAGGCAGATGACACAACTGTCGTTGCACAATTTATTGTCGGCAAATCTGGCCGAGTGGTCTGCGTAGAGATTATCAAGCAGAACAACCCTCGCGCCGCCCGAATAGTAAAGAACGCAATCTACCGCTCACCACAGTGGAGTCCAGGTATGGAGGATGGCAAACCCGTAAATGTCAGCTATATCTTTCCGGTCAATCTCCGAGGTACCGAGAGCTATTAGAACAATGCCTGTTAGGAAATTCCTAACAGGCATTTGATTTATAGGCAAGCGCACAACTCTACTCCATAGGGAAAATGCGTATCTCCGTTACACCCTCAACAGCAGCCTTGAGAGCCTCAAGATCGGTCTTCTCATCCACCTGACCGTAGTGGTAAGGGTAGAAAATCTTTGGTCGCAAAGCCTTAACAACGCGAGCAGCCTGCTCGACTGTCATTGTGTAAGGTTGGTTGACAGGAAGAAAAGCGATATCAACATCCTTAAGTGCAAGCACATCC
>JAFOYS010000351.1 GCA_017391435.1 Alistipes sp.
AATCTTTTCGCTATCTATAATTGTCAAACGGAAGAATTTTGCGATTATTGCCTATTTTTAGGCGATTTTAGAGAGTCTACTACTCACTCCGACCCCCTGTCGGCAACATAAAAGAGTCCGCATCGCAACTATCAACCCTACCGCTGTCTAACATACTGTAGAGCGCAGCGGTGATAGTCTGAGGTTGTGCAGCAACCCTTCGTGCAATCTCTCTTAGTGGCAAAGGCCCATCTTTAAGGGCGTCAACTATTAGGCTCTCTACAGAGGCAACACTCTCTGACTTTACAACCTTGCGTCTATTTGCTAAACAGACATCGCAACAACCACAAGACTCTGCATCTGCATCCCCAAAGTAGTTTGAAATAATAACACTGCGACACTCAGTCGTATTCTCAGCATAGCCAACCATAGCCTCAAAGCGACTTACGACCTGCTCCTTACGATAGCCATAACTCTTTGGCGATATGTATAGTGAGGCAAGGGGCAGTCGCTCCTCATTCATATAGATCATAGGCGAGCTATTTGCAGGCACATAACGAATAATCTGATTGCGCCACAGGTCGCGAAGCACTTGATGTACCTGCTCGCGCGACATATCGCAACTGGCTGCAATCACATCCTCATCTATAGCCCGAAACTCCGTAAAAAGTCCGTTATACATACGGAGCATTGTGCGAACAACGCGCTCAACGGTCTGCGACATTGCATATCTATAGAGGTCATCTCTACCAACCTTAAATATCACACGCGCAGGGTTATCGGCAACCTCAATATAGGACATATACTCATTGCGCTCCAACAAGTCAACAGCACCGATAACCGTTTGCGAGAAGAGCTTTTCACGGCGGCAAAAGTCCTGTAAATTAAATATATACGAATGGCCCGCGCCATCTCCAATAGCAATCATCAGATAGGCACAAATCTTCTCGTAGATACTCTTTATCTGCTCTATTGGCGGGAAGTTACTCTCAAGTCGGCGGCTCAAGATTTTGTAATCATTTGGAGCTACCATCAGCATTGCATAACTCCTTTTGCCATCGCGACCAGCACGACCAGCCTCCTGATAGTAACTCTCCATAGAGTCACTCATCGTATAGTGGACAACAAATCGCACATCGGCCTTGTCAATACCCATACCAAAGGCGTTAGTAGCCACCATAACCCTAACCTTACCACTCACCCACTCATCCTGACGAATAGAGCGCTCCTCATTAGGCAGTCCACCGTGGTAGAACGATGCGCTAACGCCTTGCTCCTGAAGGAATTGGCACAATATTTCAGCCGTCTCTCGCTTGCGAACATAGACAATTCCGCTACCATCCACGCCACCTATCACGCGAAGAAGTTGTTCCTCCTTATCCTCAACTTTTCTGACAACATACGACAGATTTGGACGAGCAAAAGAGCTACGAACAACATTACGCTCTGCAAAGCCCAAATTCTCCATTATATCGTCTGCAACCCGCTCTGTAGCCGAGGCTGTTAGAGCCAAGACTGGAGCCTCTGGCTGAAGTTCGCGCAGAGTCTTGATATGTAGATAAGATGGACGGAAATCGTATCCCCACTGCGAGATACAGTGTGCCTCATCAACAGCAATAAGCGCCACATTCATACGCCTTGCTCGCAGCTTGAAGATATCTGAATTTAGGCGCTCAGGGGCAATGTAGAGAAACTTAACATCGCCATAAACACAATTATCAAGCGCCACATCTATCTTACGACGAGACAGACCCGAGTGTATTGCCACAGCCGAGATACCCATTTGTCGTAGCCTATCTACCTGATCCTTCATCAGCGCAATGAGCGGAGTAATTACAATACACAACCCCTCTGAGGCAAGTGTTGGCAGCTGATATGTAAGCGACTTACCACCACCTGTAGGCATAAGGGCAAGGGTATCTTGTCCCGAAAGCACTGTCGAAATAATTTCGTACTGTGACTCTCGGAAGCTATCATAACCCCAATATTGCTTTAGTATGGCAAGTAACTTATCTCTCATCAGTCGCGAAATTACACTTTTTTTCTTGGATTGACTATTTTTCCAGCAAAAATAGTAACTTTGTAGTTGTAAATAATATGTTATGAAGAGCGAATACGAAAAAATGATGGACGGAGAGTTGTACAACTTCCACGATCCAGAGGTCAATGCCGCCTTTGCTCGCAGCAAGGAGATACTTGTCCGTCTAAACAATATGACTCGCCGCGACCCAGAGTTTCCAAAGGTGCTGCGCGAGCTTATACCAGATATGCCAGAGAGTTCTACAATCTCAGTACCTTTCTACTGCGATGTCGGCTTTCGTATTAAGGTTGGTGAACACTCATTTATTAACAAAAACTGCACCTTCCTTGACTCGGGTGGTATTACTATTGGCAGCTACACCAAGATTGGTCCTAACTGCGGTTTTTACACCCCGCAACACCCAACAAACTACCTTGAGCGTCGCAAGCCTATAGAGACAGGTATGCCGATAACTATTGGCGACGACTGCTGGATTGGTGGCAGTGTGACTATTTGCCCAGGTGTCACTATTGGCAACCGCTGCATTATTGCCGCAGGAAGCGTTGTTATAAAAGATATTCCAGACGACTGTTTGGCTGCTGGAAACCCCGCTGTTGTAAAGAAAAAGTTACTATAACGAACCACTCACAATTTTATGTACGAATATATCACCGGAAAACTTACAGAGATAGCACCTGCCTATGCAATCGTTGAGGCTGCTGGCATTGGCTACTTTATAAATATTTCACTGCAGACATACTCTGAGATTGAGAATAGCGACAATGTAACTCTCTATCTGCACTATATTGTGCGTGAAGATGCACAGATTCTCTACGGCTTTGCAACAAAGGCCGAGCGAGAGCTATTCAGACTCCTTATTGGCGTCTCTGGTGTGGGTGGAAATACCGCCCGTATGATTCAGTCAACATACTCCCCTTCGGAGCTTCGCAATATTATCGGCACAGGAAATGCTGTTCTACTAAAAAATGTCAAGGGCTTAGGACTTAAGACTGCTCAAAAGATTATTGTTGAGCTCAGTGGCAAGATGGTCGACCTTAAGGCAGATGAGAAGATTGCAGGCCGCGACACTGCTGTTAACAGCCAGAGTTACGAGGAGGC
>JAFOYS010000352.1 GCA_017391435.1 Alistipes sp.
AAAGCCGTACATCGCAGGGTGTGTAGTACGGAATGTAATACACTTGCTTACTGCATCGTAGATAGCCTTACGCTCTGCAATCTGCATATACTCCCAGTGTGAAGGCTTTGGCTCAACCTTCTGACCGTCATCAGAGCCGATAGTAACATCGTAACCCATCTCGCCAAACTGCCACATCATCTTTGGATATGGAGAGAGGAAGTGGAGTGCATAAGCAGCCTGGAGGTGCTTTGAAATACGAGTCCAATCGCTCTTTACGTATGTCTGACCATATGCGATAGCCTTGTATGCGATACGCTCCTCGTCGTGGTCCTCAATATTACCTACACGACCGAATGCAACAGCACCGCTGAAGTCGCTCTTGCCACTACCGGTCCAGCCCATAACAGTCTCAGAATATTGGCTTACAGCCTTACGCCAAAGAAGGATGCCCTTATAAGCAGCAAGCTCCTCCTCCTCTTGATAGTCTGAGAGGTGCTCAAGGATAATATAAGCATCGCCCTCAATCTCGCGGATAGCGTCTGCATAGTCCTTAATAATAGCGATACGAGAAGCATCGTATGCGTTCCAAGAGCCTACATTGCTACCAGAGTTCTTCTGTGTAAGACCCTTAGAGAGGTCAAAACGATAACCGTCAATATTGTACTCTGTGAGCCAGTACTGAAGCATAGTCTTGAAGTACTCGCGAGTCTTTGCATACTCGTGGTTGAAGTCGTGGAATACATTGAATGGGTGGCGAGCAACCTTGTTGAAGAATGGGTTGCTATTTGAAGCCTGACCATCGCTATCGCTCCACATCTTCATCCAAGGGTGAAGGCCTGTTGCGTGGTTGATAACAATATCAACAATAACAGCAATACCGCGCTTGTGACACTCGTCAATAAATGTCTTGTAATCCTCTACAGTACCATAAGCCTTATCTGCAGCGAAATAGAAGCAAGGGTTGTATCCCCAGCTATTGTTGCCATCAAACTCCTGAATTGGCATAAGCTCAATAGCGTTAATACCCAGAGTCTTGAGGTGGTCAAGCTTTGCAAGAGCAGCCTTTACGGTGCCCTCTGGAGTAAAGTCGCGGAACAGAAGCTCGTAGATAGCAAGGCTATTCTGCTTAGGGCGCTGGAAGTCAGAAATCTGCCAAGTGTATGTTGCAGGAGTTGTTGCAAATACAGATACAACATCGTTGGTCTTGTCAGCAGGGTAAGGACGAAGGTTTGGATAGACAGTAGCAGAGATATACTTATCATTCCAAGGGTCCAGAATCTTCTTACCATAAGGGTCGGCACACTTGATAGTCTTATCAACAAGGAACTGGTATGCCACCTCTGTATTTGGCTTTAGATTCTCAATAGTTGTCCAGAAGTAGTCGCCATCCTTGTTCATCATATACTGATTTGACGGTGCAAAATCGTTGAAATCACCAAGGAGAACTACCTGATCCTTACCTGGTGCGCAGAGAACAACAGTTGCTGTGCTACCATTAACAGTAACACCATCTGCAACACCCGCAGGACGAGGCTGGTTTGGAGTTGCACCAAGAACTGTTGCAAATACGGTCTCTTCTACGGTCTTTGTGCCATTAGAAGCCTCAGCCTTAAATACTACATCCTCAGTTGCAGTAGCAGTATAAACCCACTTAAGATCCTGACCCTCAGATGTTGCAACAACCTGGTCATTCTTGTAGAGCTTTACTGAATTTGCATCCTTAGCAACAACAGATACTGTGTAGTTAGCGCTCAAATCAAGAATAGAGCGGTTTGCTGGAGAGATAATCTTTACAGCAAGACCTGGATCAGAGAACTCAACGAATATATCGCTACCATTATCCTTCATCTCCTTTGAGCCATCTGCTGAGCGGAAAACGAACGCTAAGTGTGTGATTGACTCAGAGGCAGGAATGCCATAGAATGCACGAGGGCCACCCTTAATTACGAGTTTGTGCACATTATTCTTAACCTTTGAGAGTCGGCAAGATGGGTCATTTACAGCCCAATCAAACTTTACATACTTCCAGTCGGCAGTAGTTGTGCTTGACTTTGTCAGAACACCTGTGTGTGCATAAATCTGACCGGTAAAACCATCGAGAGCAGTACCCTCTGTGTTGATGTAAACAATTACATCTGTAGTCATATCCGCAGTCACAAATGTAGGATCTGTAGAGATAAACGGATAGACCTCCTCATCTGGAGTAGGGTTAGGATTCTCTGGATCTGGGGT
>JAFOYS010000353.1 GCA_017391435.1 Alistipes sp.
AATAGGAAATATCAATATAATCTTATTAGTGTTTTTACCTTTGCTTATCTACTTCATCTACAAGCTACACAAGTACTGTCTTAAGCGTATTAATGAGACCGTAGAGCAAGATAAGTTAGACATAGCTCTTCGAGACGGAGGCAAGGAGGAGTAAGTAAATAACAGAGCCGAGATTTCGGCTCTGTCATTTTGTCTGCCATTTTGTCATAAAATATGCCTTAAATAGCATTGGCACACCCTTTGACCAATACAGTATCAGATAACAATTTAAAAATATATAACAATGGAGAGTACAATTAAAAATGGAACTATCGGCGTTACTACCGAGAACATCTTCCCTGTAATCAAGCAATTTCTTTACTCTGACCAGGAGATTTTTCTCAGAGAGCTTGTTGCAAATGCAGTAGATGCAACAGAGAAATTAAAGACTCTGGCTACTACAGGCGCATTTGACGGCGAGATTGGTTCAACAGATATTCAGGTTGCAGTAGACAAGGATAATAAGACCCTTACTATTACTGACCGCGGTATCGGTATGACAAGCGAGGAGGTAAACCGCTACATTAACCAGATTGCCTTCTCAAGTGCTGAGGAGTGGGTTGCAAAGTACAAGAATCAGTCTATCATTGGCCACTTTGGACTTGGTTTCTACAGCGCATTTATGGTATCTGAGAGGGTAGAGATCTTTACCCAATCATACAAAGAGGATGCAAAGGCTGTACACTGGAGCTGCACAGGTTCACCAGAGTACCAGATGGAGGAGATTGCTGAGAGTCGTGACCGAGGCACCACTATCATTCTTCACCTATCTGAGGATTGTTTAGAGTATACAGAGAGCAGTCGTATCAGCCAGCTGCTAAATAAGTACTGTCACTTTATGGCCGTACCGATTGTTTTTGATGGTAAGACTATCAACAACACCGCACCGCTGTGGAACGTAAAGCCATCTGAGATAACTGACGATCAGTACAAAGAGTTCTACCAAGAGCTATATCCTATGTCAGAGGAGCCTCTGTTCCATATCCACCTCAATATTGACTATCCGTTTAACCTAACTGGTATTCTGTACTTCCCTCGCATAAAGAACAACTTTGAGATTCAGCGAAACAAGATTTCGCTCTACTGCAATCAGGTCTTTGTTACCGACTCTGTAGAGGGTATTGTTCCAGAGTATCTAACACTACTGCACGGAGTTATTGACTCACCAGATATTCCGCTTAATGTATCTCGCTCATACCTACAGTCAGACAGTAATGTAAAGAAGATCTCTAACTACATTACCCGCAAAGTTGCAGACCGCCTAACCGAGCTCTTTACAACTATGCGAGAGCAGTACGAGCAGAAGTGGGACGATTTGAAGATTTTTATAGAGTATGGCGTACTGACAGACGAGAAGTTTGCAGAGAAGGCTAACAACTTTATGCTCTGGAAGAGCATCGATGGCAAGTACTTTACAGCTGACGAGTATCGCGCTCTTATCACTGAGAATCAGACAGATAAGTTTGGCAATCTGATTATCCTCTACACTGACGATGTAGCGGGCAAGCACTCATTTATTGAGGCTGCAAAGGCTAAGGGTTACAGTGTTCTTGAGATGGACGGTCAGCTTGACAGCCACTATATACAGTTCTATGAGAGCAAGAACGAGAAGGTTCACTTTGCACGCATTGATAGTGACATTATTGACAACCTTATCCGCAAGGAGGAGCAGACAAAGATGTCACTTACAGACCTTCAGCAGCAGATTCTGCAGCCAGTCTTTGATTCAGCGCTGCCAGAGGGTGAGAATCGTGTAATCAGCGTCACTTTTGAGGCTATGCCAGAGAACAGTACTCCAGTGGTTATCACTCGCAACGAGTTTATGCGCCGAGCAAAGGAGATGGCTCGCAACGGCGGTGGCAGCTATATGGGACTGAGCTATGACCAGCTTCAGGACTTCTATACACTTGTAATTAACGGAAATAATCCTATTGTACACACCATTCTTGAGCAGGTAGAAAAGAGCTACGGCGATGATCTAAAGCAGATTAACAACTCAATTGATGCTGCTAAAGCCGAGCAGAATCGCTTTGAGGAGGTTGTCAAGGACAAGTCTTACGACCAGCTCTCAGAGGAGGAGAAGAGTATGAAGCAGGAGCTTGAGCAGAAGGTGTCAACACTCACAGCTCAGCGCAATGCTCGCCTAAC
>JAFOYS010000354.1 GCA_017391435.1 Alistipes sp.
GCATTCGCGACTGCGGCACTCCCTCGGTGATGACGCGCTGTAGCGAAAGCCACAGCGCGACATTCAAATCTTAATTATCTTTGTGGGCGAGCTACCAGAATTTATACAAACAAAAACAGCAAGCGAAAGCTTGCTGTTTGTTAGTGGTATTAACGGTTTTGAGTCATTGAACGCTTTCTGCGTAGCTACTCAACCAGAACGAACGGAGTGCTCTTGTCGCCGGTAAAGCGGTATAGTGTTGCAGTGCAGCTCTGGAATGGCTTGTTGCGTTTGCGGTGGGAGATATAGAAGTAGTTACCCCCCAGGGCGTGGATGCCTGTAGAGGCTTTGTCAAATTTCCAACCGTGAATATCTGTGTGGTTGGTATCTGTTGCTCCAAGGTTGGATAGTGTAAGCACGCTCTGCTTCTTTGCGTACTCTACGCCCTGAAGTGTCTCTTTTTTAGGGGCTATATTGCCATCAATAGCGAAGAGAGTGAAGTCTGCAAAATTGCTCTTCTTGGTCTCATAGGTGGCCAAGAACCAGAGGTTGCGAGTAGCGTCGTACTCCATATTCTGCACACCCCAGTTTCTATTGCCAGTGTGGACAAAGTATCTTCCATTAGGCTTTGCAGGGCCAGACTTGTGCATTGACTCCTGAGATAGAGGGTGTTCGTATCTCTTCCAATTTTTGGTGTCATACTGCAGTAGCACCTGGTAGTCGTTATCTGTGCGGCTCTTGTCGCCGTAGATGCCATATGCGATTGTGAGGTAGCGTTTACCGTCGCTCTTGCCAAACTTTGGACCGAAGGTTATGCCGTCAAAGCCGCTGCAGCCGTGGCGGTGCTCAAGGCTCTTGCCGTTGCTAATAACCTTAGCCTCAAAATCCTCAAGAACAGTCGGAATATAGACAGATGTCATAATGCCATCCTTCTCGGCATTCATACCCTCACGGGTAATCTTATCAACATCAAATATAGCAACATAAAAGGCTGTAGTCCACTGCTTTGTGGTGTTCTCCTGCTTGAGAATACCGCGACCAATAGAGTCGTTCTTATACTCCAATGAGCCGTAGATGCGGCCATCCTCATCGTTAAACTCAATGCAACCGAGATGGCCAAGCAGGCCTGTGACAGTACCAACGATATTTCCCTGCATATCGGCTTTGATGAGCATTGTGGTAAATGAGTAGTAGATGTACTTCTGCTCTTTGTCAACAGCAATACCCTGAATATGGCCGGCCTTCCACTCCTTTGAGTATATGGTGCGAGGTAGGTTGCTGATACTTTGTGCAGCGAGAGTTGCAACGCCAAATAGAATGGATGCAACAAGTGTAAATAGGTGTTTCATAGATATTTAGGTTTTTATTTATTAACAGAGTTGTGGTCAATATCACAGCCTGCACAGTTTCCTGTACATACGCTGTCTGTTTCGCAGCTATCGGCAGCCATATCCTCGCGAGTCTCCTGTACGGCGCACTTGATGCCGAGCTTTTTCATATTGGGGTTTGTGGAGATTTCGGACTCGATATGATGACCTTTGACCATAAGTGTTATAGAGAGGGCGATGCCGAAAAAAGCAACCGCACCAATAGCGCAGAGTATTACTATTAAGTAGTTGGTCATAAGCGAGTTATAAAATTTACTTAAATTTATTTTAAATTAAAGTTTTCTAAACCTTTGTTTTCTCGCTACAAATTTATAAATTTGTCTGAAATTTTACAAATCTATGAGAATCGTAATTTCTGGCGTTGAGGAGATGGGTTACCATCTTGCGAAAATGCTCAGTGGTAATGGACACGACATAACTGTTATTGATCAGGATGCTAAGCGACTTGATGAGCTTGGTGCCCTGGCAGATGTTATTACTATTGAGGGCGATGCGACTACATTTGCTGTGTTGCGTAAGGCCTCTGTGCGTAAGTGTGACCTCTATATTGCTGTGGACTCTGTGGAGAATGACAATGTCCTCTCGGCAATTATGGCAAAGCAGCTTGGCGCAAAGAAGTCTATTGCTCGTATTGATAACAATGAGTATCTTGAGCCTAACAATAAGGAGATGTTTATCGATATGGGTATTGACTACCTGCTCTATCCCGAGCGTATTGCTGCAGAGGAGGTTATCAACCTGCTGGGCCACTCTGCAACAACCGAGTTTGTGGACTTCTCTGGTGGTAAACTCTCGCTTGTAGTGTTCCGCCTTGAGCCGAACTCGTCGCTTGTAGGTGCCTCTATTGCCGGTTTTGATGAGGAGCAGGTGCTCAATTATCGCACTGTAGCGATTATGCGTGACGGTCACACTATTATCCCTAAGTCTACAGATGAGTATATGGTTGGGGATATGGTATACGCAATCTCTCGTCACGACGCTGTATCTGAGGTTATGTCGCTCTCGGGTAAGGGTAGTGTGGATATCAACAATATGATGATTCTCGGCGGCTCGCGCATCGGTGTTCAGATTGCCAAGGAGCTGCAAGACGAGGTCAATATCAAGCTTATAGACTACAATGCCGAGAAGGCATACCGTCTTGCAGAGATGCTTAAGCGCACACTTATTATCCATCAGGATGGTCGTGATACAGATGCAATGCTTGAGGAGGGTCTGGCAAATATGGATGCTTTTGTGGCCGTTACGGGTCGTAGTGAGACAAATATTCTTACGGCGATGCTCGCAAAGCGAATGGGTGTGAAGCGAGTCATTGCAGAGGTGGAGAATATGAACTATATCAATATTGCCGACTCTGTTGGTGTAGATACGATAATCAACAAGAAGATTGTTACGGCTTCAAACATCTTCCGCTTTACAATGGCTACAGATGTGCTTGCTATTAAGTGTCTTACGGGTAGTGATGCGGAGGTACTTGAGTTTATCGTTAAGCCAAACTCTCCGGCAACAAAGAGTACTATCGGTCAGATGGGTCTACCAGAGGATGTGATTATTGGCGGCGTGGTTCGCGGAGATAAGGTCTTTATTGCAACAAGCAGTATGCAGATAAATGCCTATGATAGGGTAGTTGTCTTTGCAATGCCATCGGCAATAAGTGATATTGGTTATTACTTCAATTAGACAAACAAAACATCAGATATGTATATAGCAATTGCAGGAAACATCGGTAGCGGTAAGACTACGCTGACCGAGATACTTACAAAGCACTACGGTGCAAAGGCCTACTACGAGGATGTAGATAATCCTTATATTTCTGACTTTTATGAGGATATGAACCGCTGGGCGTTCCAGTTTCAGGTGCACTTTTTGGCAAGTCGTATCCGCCAGACGATAGATATGCTCTCGGATGGCTCTCAGAATGTCTTTCAGGATAGAACTATCTACGAGGATGCCCATATTTTTGCGGGTAACCTCCACCAGATGGGTCTTATGTCTGGCAGAGACTTTGGAACATATATGAAGATCTTTGATATCTCTACAGATCTTATTCCAAAGCCAGATCTGCTTATCTACCTCAAGTCAAGTATAGATACCCTTGTGCGCCAAATCCGTAAGCGCGGACGAGAGTATGAGCAGAATATAGATATTGACTACCTCAAGCGTCTTAATGACCGCTATGATGAGTGGGTGAGCAACTATGAGGGCGAGGTCTTTGTGATAGATAAAGATAATAGCGACTTTGTAGAGAATATCAAGGTGCTTGACTCGCTCTATGCGCGCCTTGATGAGATTCACGCTGAGCACCCTGCTGTGCGCCAAGCAAGTCTGTTTTAATACTCTGTAGTGCCTATGCAACCGCTGCCACAACCCTTTGTAGATAGTATGCGTAGCCAATTGGGCGAGGATGCTCAGAGACTCTTTGAGGCTCTTGATGGTCCGTCACCCGTATCTGTGCGTCTGAATCCATATAAGTGGCAGGGGGCGGAGTTTGGAGAGGCAGTTCCGTGGTGTGAGTGGGGTAGGTACTTAGATTCCCGACCTCAGTTTACCCTTGATATACCCTTTACGGCGGGTGGATACTATGTGCAGGAGGCTGGCTCGCAGTTTATTGCCCATATCCTTAAGAGAGAGGGTATTGATAGCGGAAAGATTATAGATATGTGCGCCGCTCCAGGTGGTAAGACAACACTATATTCGGCCGCTGTTGGCAGTAGAGGTCTTGTGCTTGCTAATGAGTATGTGAGAAACCGCGCCAATATTCTTGCGGACAATGTTCGTAAGTGGGGGTTGGGAAATGTGGTTGTGACAAATAACGACCCGCAACATATTGCAGCCTTTGAGCAGTGGGCAGATGTTGTGGCTGTTGATGCGCCTTGCTCTGGTGAGGGTATGTTTCGTAAGGATGAGACGGCCCGAGCGGAGTGGACAGAGCAGAGTGTGGATATGTGCGCTGCACGACAGATGGATATTCTCACTCAGGCTTGGAAGAGCCTTAAAGCGGGCGGTCTGCTTATCTACAGTACCTGCACCTTTAACAGAAGAGAGGATGAGGGTGTACTGGAGCAGATGATTGCTCAGTGGGGCGAAGAGATAGAGCCGAGTGCAGATATTGCTGTGCCCGAGCAGTGGCGTATAGAGTGTTTTAAAGTGGGTGATTTCCAGTGCTTTAGATTCTTCCCGCATAGGACAAAGAGTGAGGGATTTTTTGTCGCTGTGGCTCGCAAGAGAGCTGATGTAGGAGGCAGAAGCACTACTCCAAAGCCTCGTAAAAAGATTATGATTGATGCGCCTAAGGATGCAGTAAAGGAGCTCTCGCGTTGGGTTGTTGACTCTCAAACTCTGCGCTTTGCTCAGGTTGCAGATAGTTTTTACGCATACCCTGCGGAGTATTTTGAGACAATCCGCTCGCTTGCAAATAACCTTACGGTGATATACTCTGGCGTGGAGATGGGGCAGATTTTTAAGGGTAAATTGAAGCCTGAGTGGTCGCTCTCGCAGTCGGTGTGGTATAATAGGGATGTAGTGCCATCAGTAGATGTAGATTTAGAGACGGCTCTTGACTATCTGAGAAAGAGAGATGTTGAGGCGACGCTCTTTACAGAGGGAATAAACCTTGTTTGCTCCGTAGGCTACGCACTTGGTTTTGTTAAGAGAATCGGTGCAAGGGTAAATAATGGTTATCCTAATTCGTTGAAAATAAATAATTTATAGATATGTCTGATAAGATTTTTTACACAATGGGAGAGGTGGCAGAGATGTTTGATGTCAACGCTTCGTTAATTCGTTATTGGGGTACACAGTTCTCCTGTCTCAAGCCACAGCGAAATAAGAAGGGTAACCGCCTCTTTTCAAAGTCTGATATTGAGACTCTCAAGCTTATCTACCATTATGTTAAGGAGCGCGGTATGACCCTTGAGGGTGCAAAGCGTGCTCTGCGCGGTGACCGCTCGCAGGATAAAACTGGTAGCGCAAATGTTGAACTGATGGAGCGTCTGCAGTCACTGCGCTCTATGCTTATTGCCGTAAGAGACTCCTTAGATGAGCAGGCAGAGGTAGCGGCAAGTAAGGTGGCAGAAACTGCAACAGCTGAGGCTGAGTCTACGGCTGTAGCTCAGACGCCAAAGCCAGCATATCGAGAGCAGACACTTTTTGATTGGTAGTCTATGAAAATCAAGGATATAACAGCGTGTATAGAGGCCTTTGCACCACTGTCATTGCAGGAGAGTTATGACAATGCAGGGCTTATTGTCGGTAGGTATGATGACGAACTTACGGGCGGAGTGCTTATTGCCGTAGATGTTACGGATGAGGTTATAGATGAGGCTATTGAGAAGGGTTGTCAGATGATTGTGACACACCATCCGATAGTCTTTAGCGGTATGAAGCGATTTAACTCATCTTCAGTTGTTGAGCGTTGTGTTGAGCGCGCCATAAAGCACGATATCGCACTCTATGCTTGTCATACAAACCTTGACTCGGCAGTAGGTGGTATGAGTTGGAGGTTGGGTCAGATGCTCGGAGTTGAGAATATGGAGCCTCTTGAGCCAACTGCCGATGGTGCCGGTTTTGGCGTTGTGGGAACGCTTAAAGAGCCTGTAGATATTGAGTGCTTCTTTGCCAATCTGCGCTCTACGCTTGGCTGTAAGGCTGTGCGCCATAGTAGGGTGGTGAAGCCTCAGGTTCAGCGCATTGCAATATGTACAGGTGCTGGTGGCTCGCTTATTGAGCAGGCTGCAAAATGTGGTTGTGATATCTATGTTACGGCCGATGTAAAGTATAACCAATACTACCTGCCAGATGGTCGTTTTGTACTCTGCGATGTGGGACACTATGAGAGCGAATATTGCGCTGTTGATTTATTATTTGATATTTTGGCGGAAATGTCAAAAAAAATTACTAACTTTGCGCTCCATAAGAGCGCTAAGACAGAAAATCCAATGTATTACTCATTGTAATGCTTTGGTTGTCAGTGTGTTATAGTGTTTGTGAAAATTAATAAATAGTAATATATGGCTACAACAAAGAAAACCACAGAGGTAGATTACTCGATGTACGAGAAGATTATGGCTCTTTACGAGTTGCAGAAGATTGACTCTCAGATTGATGAGATCAACAAGGTAAAGGGTGAGCTTCCAGATGAGGTTCAGGATCTGGACGATGAGGTTACAGGTCTTAGAACTCGTGTAGAGAGTATCAATGCCGAGATTGAGGAGCTTGGTGCGCTCACTCGCCAGCGTCGCCGTCAGATTGACGAGGCAAATATGCTGATTGCAAAGTACAATGAGCAGCAGGCAAATGTGCGTAACAACCGTGAGTTTGATGCTATTGCAAAGGAGATTGAGTATCAGGAGCTTGAGATTCGCCTTGCAGAGAAGCACCTCAGAGAGTACGCTGCAGCTATCAAGGCTAAGAAGGCTAAGGTTGAGCAGACTGAGGCTCAGATTGCAGAGCGTAATGTTGATCTTGAGGCAAAGCGTACAGAGCTCGCTAATATTGAGGAGGAGACTGCAGATCAGGTTGCTGAGCTCGCTGCTCAGGCTGAGGTTGCAAAGAAGAAGATTGACGACCGTCTGCTTGCTGCATATACCCGTATCCGTAGCAAGGTCCGCAATGGTCTGGCAGTAGTTACTGTTCAGCGTGATGCTTGTAGCGGTTGCTTCAACCGTATCCCACCACAGCGTCAGGTAGAGGTTAGCCTCGGTAAGAAACTGATTGTCTGTGAGTACTGTGGTCGTATTTTGGTTCCAAATCAGGACTAATACACTCTTGTAGGCCATCAGTGGGGCATACAGTTTAAAAGGGGCATACAGTTTAAAAGGGGTGCACAGTTTAAAAGGGGTGCACAGTTTAAAATGGGTGCACAGTTTAAAATGGGTGTACGGTTTAAAATGGGAC
>JAFOYS010000355.1 GCA_017391435.1 Alistipes sp.
AATGGTGGTCACGCCTTCGCAGATAGCAACTAGGGCAACAGCGGCGGCCATACTCATCTCAATTTGACCAGAGAGCGCACCTGCAAGCACAACACCTACGGCCATACCCTCAGGGATGTTGTGTAGCGTAACGGCGAGCATCAGCATAGTAGACTTGCCCAGAGATGTTGGTACTCCCTCAGGTGTTGGACTGTCAATATGCAGATGGGGTGTAAACATATCAAGAAGAAGCATAAATGCCATACCGCCTAAAAAGCCGACAAGTGCTGGTAACCAGACAATTCCGCCACTCTGGGCAGTGTGGTCTATAGCCGGAATGAGCAGTGACCAGACAGATGCTGCCACCATAACGCCGGAGGCAAAGCCGAGCAGGATGTTCTGCATCTTGGCGGCACTACTCTTGCCCAAAACAAGGGCGCTGGCAGAGCCTAAAATTGTTCCTGTAAAGGGTATTAGAAGCACTAAAGCTATTTGCTGTAGGGTCATAATGGTTGTCTGTTATAGTTTTACTAATGCAAAGGTATAATTTTTAAGTAGAAATGCCAAAAAGAGCAGTAATTTTGTATTTCTAAATATTATTGTTATCTTTGACTGCAATTTTGCATTTTTAAACTTTTAAAACTATAAACTTATGTTCAAAGGACATCCTAAAGGGCTCTACGCCCTTGCGCTAGCTAACACTGGCGAGCGCTTTGGTTACTACACTATGCTTGCGGTCTTTGCACTCTTCCTCCGTGCAAACTTCGGCCTTGATGCAGGTGTGGCTGGCGCTATCTATTCAACTTTCCTCGGCCTTGTTTACCTTATGCCGCTTGTGGGTGGTATGATGGCTGACAAGTTCGGCTTCGGTAAGATGGTAACCATCGGTATTACCATTATGTTTGCAGGTTATCTCCTACTCTCTTTACCTCTTGGTGGCGACACATTCGCAATGCTTGCAATGATTGCCGCACTGCTCTTTATCAGCCTCGGTACAGGTCTGTTTAAGGGTAATCTACAGGTGATGGTTGGTGACCTTTATAACGATCCGCAGTATGCTGCAAAGCGTGACTCAGGCTTCTCACTCTTCTATATGGCTATCAATATTGGTGCCCTTTTTGCTCCAACAGCCGCTGTAAAGATTAAGGAGTGGGCAGAGCTTAGCCTTGGTTACTCTGGAAATGATGCATATCACTTCTCTTTTGCTGTTGCTTGTGCATCTCTAATCCTCTCAATTGCAATCTACTACATCTTCCGTCCTACATTCCGTCACGTTGAGGGTGGTAAGGCTAAGAAGGGCGAGGCTACTGCTGCAGTTGCTGAGGAGCTCTCTCCAGCAGAGACTAAGCAGCGCGTTGTTGCTCTGTGCCTTGTATTTGCCGTTGTAATCTTCTTCTGGATGGCATTCCACCAGAACGGTCTTACCCTTACTTACTTCGCTGCAGAGTTTACTGCAAGAAGCTCTGAGGGTGTTCAGAGCCTGCTGTTTAATGTATGGAATCTTGTTCTTGTTATTGTTGGCGTTTATGCTGGTTTCTCTGTATTCCAGAGCGAGACAAAGAGGGGTAAGTTTGCCTCTCTTGCAGTGCTTGTAGCTGTTGTTGCAGTGCTCGTTTACAAGGCTCTCAATGTGTCAGGTTCTGTAGCTGTTAGCGCACCTATCTTCCAGCAGTTCAATCCATTCTATGTTGTAGCCCTTACACCAGTTAGCCTCGCAATCTTTGGCGCGCTTGCTAAGAGTGGTAAGGAGCCTTCTGCACCTCGTAAGATCGCTTACGGTATGCTTGTTGCCGCTGTAGGTTTTGCTGTTATGGCATTTGCTTCTGTAGGTCTGCTTACTCCAGATGCACAGGCGGTTGCTGGTGACGCTGCTACATTTGTAAACCCTAACTGGCTTATCAGCACATACCTCGTACTTACATTTGCTGAGCTTCTGCTCTCTCCAATGGGTATCTCATTCGTATCTAAGGTTGCTCCTCCAAAGTACAAGGGTCTTATGATGGGTGGTTGGTTCGTGGCTACTGCTATCGGTAACTGGCTCGTATCTGTAGGTGGTTTCCTTTGGGGTGGTATCTCACTGACTGTTGTTTGGTCTGTATTTAT
>JAFOYS010000356.1 GCA_017391435.1 Alistipes sp.
GCACATCTCGCACTTCCATATGGACCATATGGGTAACCTTGAGTCGGAGTATAAAAAGGATGAGTCGGGAACATACACCCGTGCAGGTGTTACGGCGCTCTACCACCACATTCCATTTAGAGAGGTTATTGACCGCGCATATGGCAACTACGACGGTCTGAAGGTTAACAGTATGAGCGACGCTTCGCTGGCAAACTACCGCAAATTTTTGGACTATCAGATAGCTCGTAAGGGGCTCACTGCGTCGCAGTTCAAGCTTGGTGCTGTAAATCAGTTTGCGATGAAGTACAACGCTGCGGCATACCCTACTTTCCGCATTGAGAATGTCTGTGCAAACTGCTGCCTCTGGAAGAGTAATCAGGCGGTAGATATCTATGCACAAAAGGGTGCAGCGAAGGCAGAGAATGCCGCTTCGTGCGGTTTTGTTATTCGCTATGGAGACTTTGACTTCTTTACTGCGGGCGATATTGGCGACTATTACGACTATGAGTATGCTGTAGCTGAGGTTGTAGGTCAGGTCGAGGCTACAAAGGCTCACCACCACCTCTCACCACACTCAAACTGCAAGAAGGCTCAGAGTGTAATCAAGCCAAAGGTGCTTGTTGCAACAAGTTTCTATGTGCGTGATATTCAGCCAGATAAGAGCAAGTTTAACTATATCAGCAATCTGGGTACAAACATCTACTGTACAAGTGTTGGCGAGAGCCTACTTGAGCAGCATCCGGCAGACTATGCTCTGTGCAAGGCTACAAGCGGACACATTGTTATCCGCGTGGCTAAGGGTGGCGAGAGCTTTATGGTCTACACCCTTGATGACACAAGTAGCGACTACAGAGTAACAAGAGTTGATGGACCATATAATAATTATTAAAAGATGAAAAGAGTATTTTGGATTGCACCACTTGTGGCACTTTTTGCCCTCTCTTGTGGTGGTGGCGGCGAGAAGATGCCGTGGGAGGATGAGCTCGGCGGTGGAGATAGTGGCACTACGCCAGATGGCAAGACGGAGGTTAGTGTGGGACAGATTCTGCCTGCGTGGAGCGAGGGAGAGTTGGACATTCACTTTATCAACACCGGTCGTGGCGAGTGCGCCTTCTACATTCTGCCTGACGGCACAACGCTACTTGTAGATGCTGGCGAGCTGAAGAAGACACACAACCCTAACGACAGCTCTAGCGATGCTCCAGTGGCTCAGAAGCCAAATGCTTCTGTGCGTCCGTATATGGTCAATGCTCAGTACATCAAGCACTTTATGCCTAAGGGCAAGAGCGCTATTGACTACTGCGCGCCATCTCACTTCCATATTGACCACATTGGCGACCCAAATGCCGCTACAGAGACTGCAGCTGCAGGTTATCGCAAGACGGGCCTTATGGCACTTTATGACCAGGTGCCTTATCTCAATATCCTTGACCGCTCATACCCTGACTATAAGGAGGATGCAACAACCCCTGCTATGGAGGGTGGTACAGCCGCTGACTGGGCAAAGTTTGTCACTTGGGGAGTTAAGGAGGGTAAGTTTACAGGTGCTCGCTTTACACCAGGTAAGGAGCAGATTGTGCTTGTTAACGACCCTGACAAGTACAAGGGCTTCAAGATTCTCAATATCTGCGCTAACGGTTATGTGTGGTCAAAGACGGGCCTTGCTGGCGAGAAGTCGGGCGTAGGTAACCCTGCAAGTTGTGGTTTCCACCTCAGTTATGGTCTTTTTGACTATATCGCTTGCGGTGACCTTACATCAAATCCGCAGAACCGCGTAGGATACTATGTGCGTGACTTTATCGGCGAGAGTCACCTTGACGCCTTTAAGTGTCACCACCACCTGAGCGCAAATGCGTGGGGCTCGCAGATGAAGGCGGCATACTTTAACCCTCGCGTGATTGTCAATATGAACTTCTATATGCAGCAGCCAGATGCGCCGCTTGTTCGCGAGATTATGGAGAACAAGAACAAGTTCTGGGTTAAGGACTTCTTTACTACAAACCTCCACCCACAGTATCACACTGCCAATAAAGATGCTGTGGATAAGATGACTGGCTCTGAGGGTCACATTGTTATCCGCGTGGCCAATGGCGGTGGAGAGTTTATGGTCTATATGCTTGACGACAACGACCTGATATTCAAGGTCAAGTCTATCCACGGACCGTATAAGTCAAGGTAGCTGTCAGGGTATCTCGGTGTTAGGGAATTTAAGGAAATTAAGGAAAAAGTCACTAAATTCCCTGCACCGCGTCAGCCAACCGTCCGTAACGAAGTGACGACGACGACGAAACTATAGGGTTTTCGTCGTCGTCACTTTGTTACGGGCTGTTGGCTATTGGCTATTGGCCATTGGCTGACGCAGAACAATTTGAGAACGGCTGACGCAGAACAAGCTAACGCAGTACAAGTTAACGCAGAACAGCTGACGCAGAAAAAGTAACGCGAGTAAC
>JAFOYS010000357.1 GCA_017391435.1 Alistipes sp.
AAAAGGTGTAGGTAGTTCGAAGAACGGCCGTGAGTCAGAGAGCAAACGACTCGGCGTAAAGCTTTATGGTGGTCAGGTAGCGAAGGCAGGCAACATCATCGTTCGTCAGCGCGGTACTGTTCACAATCCAGGTGAGAATGTAGGTATGGGTAAGGATCACACCCTCTTCGCACTTGTAAATGGCGTTGTTGTCTTCACTAAGAAGGCATCTGGTAAGAGCTATGTTAGCGTAACTCCGCTTGCATAACCTTTGCAATTTATTCAGAAAAAAGCACCCTAAATAGGGTGCTTTTCTCGTTTTATGAGAATATATTTCAGAACAGAGAATAAAAATAAGTAAACTTATTTTTTTATTAGCATCGTTTTTTCTACCTTTGTAGGAAGATTTTACCTAAAAACAACTTTTATATGAAAAAACTAAACCTACTACTTCTATTTGCCGTAGCATTTTCTTGCACAGCAATGGCGTGGGACAACCGTGGACACTCAACTATTGCATACATTGCTGAGCGCCACCTCACTCCACGCGCAAAGGCAAATATTGAGAGCTACATCGGCGGCCGATCAATTGTCTATTATGCCGCTTGGATGGACTTCAACCGCTCTACACCACCTATGGATGTGACAAGAGATTGGCACGTAGACTACTGGACAAACGAGCACCGTACAGATGCTAATGGTAACCCTCAGCCTCCTTGCTCAGTTTCGCAAATTAAGCGCATTGTCTCTGATATGAGTGACTTCCGTACTCTTAGCGACTCACTTGTAAGCATCAACATCAAGTACCTTGTTCACCTTGTGGGCGATATGCACTGTCCTGTGCACATTGACTTCCCTACATCTCGTCCTATGAAGGTTACTATGGAGAAGAAGCCTGTTAAGGTACACGCTATGTGGGATGCATATGTTCTTAACAGTAAGCACAATGGCACATCTCCTATGCAGCTTGCCGAGGAGTTTGACATCCTGAGTGCGGAGCAGATTGCTAAGGTCCAGAGTGGCCATCCAGATCAGTGGCACCTTGAGACTGTAGAGATCTCTAAGAAGGTTATCAGTATGCTTCCTGAGAACAAAAAGGTTACATATGACAACTATCTCAACGAGGCTATTAAGTATGCCGAGGATCGTATCACTGTTGCGGGATACCGTCTTGCAGCTATTCTAAACTCAATTTTTGACAAGTAATATGAAGAAGTTTATAACCATTATAGTTGCTCTGCTCACTATCCAGAGCGCCTCTGCGTGGTCAAAGGCAATCCACGCAGGCATTGCGGCTATTGCCGACGCAAACCTCACTGAACAGACTAAAGAGAGCATTCGTCAGGCTCTTGATGGCCGAAATATCGTCTACTCTGCACACTGGATGTACGATATGGAGAAGACAAAGGGTTTTGAGCAGACAAAGAATTGGCGCAGCGTGGCTGTAGCAAAGAATAACAAGCCTCTCAATCCAAAGAAGAGCCTTCACCACAAGGAGGATATCGTTCGTCGCGCACAGGGTCTTGAGGCACTCGCCGCAGCCATCAGAGCTATTGAGTCTGAAAAGCTTTCAAAGGAGGAGTTAGCAAACAATATCCGATATATTGTCACTATTGTTGGTGATCTACACTGCCCTACACACTACATCTACCCTGAGGCTCTTGAGCTTAGAAAGATGTCCTTTACCTACAACAAAAAGCAGTCATATGTAAGCTACTGGGAGCACACCTCTGTTGCTGGCACCTTCAACTGGAAGAGCAACGAGTTTGTACACCAGCTCAACCGCAAGTCTGCGGAGCAGATTGCTGCAATCACAAAGGGCTCTATCACAAATTGGGTGACAAAGAATGCTGCTGAGTATCGTGAAATCTACTCACTGCTTGAGAACGGCACTACATTCTCGCAGAAGGATTTCCGCAACTGGCAGAACAAGATCTATCCTATCTCTACTGAGCAGGTTGCTATTGCTGGATACCGCCTTGCAGCTATCCTCAATGGACTGTTCGACAGCAATGTTCCTAATGTCAAAATCAAGTAATCAAGACCGATATGAAACGACTTATATTAGCAATTACAATCACCCTTATTGCTGCTAGCACAAACCTCTGCTTTGGCTGGGGACGCGATGCTCACGCTGCAATTGCATACATTGCCGAGCGCCATCTTACTCCAACTGCAAAGGCAAATATTGAGAAGTGTATCGATGGACACTCTATTGTCTACTACGCCTCTTGGCTTGACAACCACCGCGCAGAGCAGAAATCTTGGGGCAAGCTTGCTCACGTAGCACACTACGATGTCGCTACTTGCGAGCCTATCGGTAAGCCTTACAAGCAGATGAAGTCTACAATTAACAAGCTCAAGAAGTACCGCGAGCTTCCAGACTCTGCCCTTAAGGTATCTATCTACCACTTTGTGCACTCTTTTGGTGACTATCACTGTCCAGGTCACGTTGCATTCTACGACTGCTCTGGCGAGAAGCCAAAGAGACTCAGAACCTCAAGCTACGACTTCTACCTGAAGACCAAGAAGACCCGTATGCAGTACCACAAGCTCTGGGATTCAGGCATTGTGCAGATGGGTCAGCCAGGTTGGGGCTATATGGACTGGGGTCACGCCCTTGACAGTTCAATCTCTCAGGAGTATATCGACAGCGTTACAGCAGGCTCACTGAAGGATTGGATGAGAGATATTGCAACAAAGACTCAGAAGGAGTACCGCATCTACGAGAAGGTTCCTCAGAAGGATAAGGATGCTGCTGACAACGAGCTCTCTGTAGTTGACGGCGATATGATGAATGAGTTCTATGAGATTGCCGCAAAGCAGATTCTTATCGGCGGATTGCGTATGGCAAAGGTTATTAACGAAATTTTTGGAGAGTAAATTATGAGAAAGATTGCTATTCTTGCGCTTGCAGCGCTACTTATCCCACAAGTTGTACTCTGCTGGGGCAGACTTGGTCACCGCACTATTGCTGAGATTGCCGAGCGCAACCTCACACCAAAGGCAAAGGCAAATATTGAGAAATATACAGGCGGCACACCGCTGTGGAAGTACTCTCTCTTTGTAGATGAATACCGCAACCACCCAGATTATAAAGAGGCTCTTGATGGCTTCCACGCATCTATTGCCGACTGCGACTGCACCTCTCCGCAGATTGTCCGCGACCGCTACCGTGGCGGTAAGGATGGTGTGACAGCTATGTATACATTCCGCGACCAGCTCAAGAACTACAAGAATCTTCCAGACTCTGTTGTTCTCTTTGGAATTAAGTGTATCACACACATTGTCGCAGACTTTAACTGTCCAAGCCACGTAAGATATGTGGACAACCTAAATAAGGGTGGCTTCGTTGCAATTTTCAACGGCAAGAAGGTTGGTGTTCACCGTTTCTGGGACACTTGGCTCATTGAGTCGCTACAGAAGCAGAGAGGTCAGAAGATTAACCATATGCTCTATGCCGACCACCTTAACACTCTGAGCAAGAAGGAGATAAAGAAGGTTACAAAGGGTTGGGCTCAGGAGTGGTTTGAGGATGCAGCACGCAGCTGCCGCCCTGTAATCTACTGGATTGACGACCGTAAGATTGAGATTATCAACCAGGAGTTTGTTAATAAGGCAGCTCCGCTTGTAGAGTCTCAGATGCAGAAGGCTGGCTACCAGATGGCTGCTGCGCTGAACGAAATTTTTGGCAAATAGTTATAACTTAAAACATAAACTAAAATGAAAAAACTAATTGTTTCCGTACTGGCACTTGTGCCACTTTGCGCCACTGCGCAGTACAACCCAGAGACTCTTCGCACAGCTGTAGCACAGCCTGCAGAGCGTGTAGAGTTTATCCTACCTGTTGTTAATGGATACAATATCTACAAGGTAGACCTTCACACCCACTCTATCTACTCTGACGGTGAGACTACCCCAGCTTTCCGCGTTAAGGAGGCATATATGGATGGTCTTGACGCTATTGCTATTACCGAGCACATTGAGTACCGCCGTATTGAGCCAAAGATGCTCAAGTTCTTGAAGGGTTATACCGGTGACAAGGCTCTTAAGGCAGAGAATACAGACCTTATCCGTAACGAGATTACCGAGTCTGGTATCAAGGCAGACCTTCAGTACCCTGTAAAGGAGGCTATCAAGGAGAGTAAGAAGTATGGCATCCTTGTAATCCCTGGTGCAGAGATTACCCGCGAGCCAGTGAAGATTGGCCACTTCAACGCCCTCTTTACAAAGGATAACAACGCTATCTACGATCCAGATCCACTTGTAAGCATCCGCAATGCACGCAAGCAGGGCGCCCTTATCCAGCACAACCACCCAGGTTGGCGTCGTACATCTTGCGACAAGACTGAGTTTGAGAAGACTGTCTATGCTGAGGGTCTTATTGACGGTATTGAGGTTGCAAACGGTGGCTCACTCTACCTACCTATTATAGATCGCGCGCGCGAGGATAACCTCTTTGTTGCCTCTAACACAGATATCCACCCTACTACAGCCGAGTACTACCGCCTGAAGGGCCAGAATCGTAATATGACCCTTGTTTTTGCTAAGGAGTGCACCCTTGAGGGTATCCGTGAGGCTCTTGAGGCTAAGCGTACACTTGCTTACTCTGCAGGCTATATCTGCGGTGACAAGCAGCTGCTTACAGATCTGTTCCTTGCAAGCGTTAAGTGGGAGGTTGTTAGTGTAGATAAGAAGAAGGGCACCCGCACTGTTCGCCTTACAAATATGTGCTCATTCAAGTTCCAGTACAAGACATCTAAGAATGCGCTTCCTGTAGATCTTCTGCCATTCCAGAGTATACAGCTCAATGTAGCAAAGGATAAGGATCTGAAGCTCACTCTTACAAATATGCTCTGCGGAAATATGGTACACCCTACCGCAACGCTTGCTGTTAAGTAGTTGCTGACTGCTTATGTTTAGGGCGCTCCGACAATCGGGGCGCTCTGTTTATTGATAAAAAAAGTGCAAAATAATTTGATAATTAGAATTTATTTGTTACTTTTGCACATCGCAAGGAGTATACCCTACACACCACATAGGCGTTCTTTGCGTAAAACACCACAAACGAAAATTTGAAGCGGAGCAATCTGCAACACAAATTTGAGAACATTTTTTACTAATTTTTTTAACCATTAACCATTTAACAAAGCACTATGAAAAACATTTTTCGTATTGTGATGGCTGTGGCTATTCTGTTCACAGCATCTTGTGCCAAGGAGGACATCAGTTCTACAATTGGCGGCGGTGAGGTTGAAGTAACCTTTACTGCAGATCTTGGTCAGCTCGGCACCCGTTTGTACGGAGAGGGCGACAATGCAAACCGCGTTTACCTCGGTGTTTACGAGCCAGACTCTAAAGAGCCTCTTCAGCTCGTTGACTATCAGAAGGGCTACCCTGTAACTAACGGTAAGGCTACTATCACTGTTGTTCTCTTGAAGGACAAGGAGTACGACCTCGTATTCTGGGCTCAGCACTATGTTGACAACGACCGTGACGAGGTTAACGACTACGCAGTTTACGGTCGTAACTGGAAGGATCGTTCTATCACTGTTAACTACGACAATGCTGTTTCACAGGATGACGAGCGCGACGCCTTCTTCCTTGTAAAGGAGAACTTCAAGGCTGGTCACGATGAGACTACATTTGAGCTTCGTCGTCCATTCGCACAGCTTCGCGCTGGTATCAGCAAGGCTGACTATGACTATGTTCTGGCTAACGGCTCTACTGGTATCGCTACAAGTGCTGCTGAAATTAAGGGCGTAGCTAATGTTCTTAGCCTTAACGATGAGGTTGCAGAGGTATATGGTGATGAGACCGTAACTTTTGACGCAGCTGCTGTTGCTACTGGCGACGATGAGAAGTTCACTGTAAACAACGAGCCTTACTATCAGCTCTCAATGAACTACATTCTTGTAAGAGAGAAGAAGCTTGTTGATGTAACTTACACATTTACAGACGACAACACTGCTTACACTCGTCCTTACTACAATGTGCCTATCCAGCGTAACTACCGCACAAACATCATCGGTCAGTTGATTT
>JAFOYS010000358.1 GCA_017391435.1 Alistipes sp.
GTAGATAAACGATATTATAATATCATATGAGTTAATCAGTATATAACTCTCACTCTTGATGTTGAAAATAGCCTGCAGTGCCGCCGCATTGAGCGTTCCGCCGGTATACATACCCGAGATAATACCTCCTATCTGTGCGCCCTGGTCAAGATTATCCCCAAAGAGGATGTATCCAATAGCCACAGCCGTAGCTACAGATATAAATCCGCTGATGCAGAGCTTTACCTGTAGCCCCGCCTCGCTCTTTGCAAAGTTGCAGCCGTAGAGCATCATTGGTATGGCAAGCGGAATAAGTATATTGGGTAGTAAATCTTGAAGTACAGCCATCTGCTCTGTAGCAAAAGGGATGTTTCCTAAAACCATTCCGATGGCATATAGCACCATTATAGGGCCAATCTTGCCTATAAATGAGAACTTGCGGGCTAAATAAAGCACAGCGGCAGGCGTAATAAAATAGATTGCCGTAAGGATAATATAGTTCAGTATATTCATAGCCTAAAATCTGTAAAATGCGCGTACAAAGAGTCTGTCGTTTTTAGATCCCTCGCCAGTATGAGGAGTATCTGGGCTACAGTGTGAATATGTTGCATTGCGAGCATCTTCAGCCTCTGTAGATGAGTAGTAGTACATCAGTGCGCTAAGGGCCTTGCCTCCACACTCTTTGAGCAGTGCGTTGTACTGCTTGCGAACCTCTCGGCGAGGTTTGCTGCGAGAGCCACCGTTGACTACAGAGCCGAGCATCCAGACCTCATTTATTGCCGGCAGATACCACCCTTCACCCTTATCCTTGCACCACTTTGCAGCAGGAAAACTATCCCAGCTAAGGCCTTGTTGAGCAATATAGTTGCCTAAAGCCTCCATATTCTTTCGCCCGTCAATTTTGTCTGTGCAACCACAGTGCGTAAGCTTTTTACGCTCAATAGTAGACCAAGCACACTCAGCCTCGTCAATAGAGATTATTGTGCCGTGCGCTCCGCCATCTGTTGTGGCAATAACAATACCCTCAACGCCATTTTTGTTGTAGTATGAGCCGATGTCGTAAATCTCGTAATTACCACTTACACTCTGCTTAGTTTCAGTGGCTGTAGATTTGTTAAATGTGTCGCGATTGCCGTCCGAGTACTCAATGTACTCAATCTCTGCTATGGGTAGGGTATAGACAGGCAGTTTTGTGTTGTAACGGAGATACTTGACACACTGCGTTGTAATCTCAAGGGTTGTCACCTTAAGCCTCTCGCCGTTTCTCTTAACAAGTAAGTCTTGCGCCGTAAGAGTGAGTGTAGAGGCTATAAAAAGTGTTATAAAAGCTATTGTTCTTCTCATTTTCGCCAGTTTATTTTTACAAATATAGTAAAAATCACTATATTTGCGTTGGTAATTATATATTTATTTTAGGTATGGGATTTTTTGACCTTTTTAAGAAGAAAAAGAATCAGGAGCAGGAGGTTCAGACTCCAGAGCAGACAATAGAGACCGCAGAGCAGGAGCACCGTGAGCTCAGCGCCGGCCTTGAGAAGACCAAGCAGGGATTTTTTACTAAGATTGCGCGCGCTGTTGCGGGTCGATCTACTGTCGATGCCGAGGTGCTTGATGAGCTGGAGGAGGTGCTGATAACCTCAGATGTGGGTGTAGATACTACCGTGAAGATTATCAAGCGAATTGAGGAGCGAGTGGCTCGTGATAAGTATGTCGGCTCGGAGGAGTTGCAGGATATTCTGCACGATGAGATAGCCCGCCTTATGGAGGAGGCTGAGGGTAGGACAGATAGCTTTGGCCTTGATGTTAAGGAGGGTATGCCATATGTTGTTATGGTTGTCGGTGTGAATGGAGCTGGTAAGACAACCACTATTGGTAAACTTGCTGCACAGCTTGTTCGCGCTGGTAAGAAGGTATATATCGGTGCTGCGGATACATTCCGCGCTGCGGCTATTGATCAGCTTGCAGTGTGGGCTGAGCGTGCAGGTGCGACTATGGTCAGCCAGCAGATGGGTTCAGACCCTGCCTCTGTAGCCTACGATACGCTCAAGAGTGCGGTTGCAAATGGGGCAGATGTGGTGCTTATTGATACTGCGGGCCGACTGCACAACAAGATTGGACTTATGAACGAGCTGACAAAGATTCGCAATGTTATGTCAAAGGTTATTCCTGACGCTCCACACGAGGTTATGCTTGTCCTTGACGGCTCTACAGGTCAGAATGCTTTTGAGCAGGCTCGTCAGTTTACAGCGGCTACACAAGTTACATCTCTGGCTATTACAAAGTTGGATGGCACGGCAAAGGGTGGTGTGGTTATCGGTATCAGCGACTCTTTCCGCATACCTGTTCGCTATATCGGCATTGGAGAGGGTATAGATCAGCTCAAGATTTTTGACCGACACGACTTTGTAAAGGCACTCTTTGGTAAATAGTGAACTATGCAGAAGATTAATGTTATAACTCTCGGCTGTGCAAAGAATCGTGTAGACTCGGAGCATATTGCGGCGCAACTTGCCGCTATGGGCTACCAGATTGTTTTTGATAGCGATAAGACTGATGCCGAGATTGTGGTGATAAACACCTGTGGATTTATTGGTGACGCAAAGCAGGAGAGCATTGATATGATTTTCGATGCTGTAAATGCTAAGAACGAGGGACTTATAGAGCGTCTGTTTGTTATCGGTTGCCTCTCGGAGCGTTATGCGGACTATCTTCGCGATGAGATTCCAGAGGTTGATGCATATTTTGGTGCTCGAGACCTCTCGGGTGTTGTTGAGGCTCTTGGAGGTAAGTTTGATAGCGGCTCTACAGCCCGCGAACTCTCTACTCCAAAGCACTATGCATATCTGAAGATCTCTGAGGGTTGTAATTGGCGTTGTGGATATTGTGCAATTCCGCTTATCCGTGGCAAGCACATCTCTGTGCCTATGGAGTCTCTTATTGAGGAGGCTGAGCGCCTTGCCGCTGCGGGTGTTAAGGAGTTGATGGTAATCGCTCAGGATACAACCTACTATGGTGTGGACCTCTATGGCGAGCGAAAACTCGCTCAGCTACTCACAGAGCTCTGTAAGGTTAAGGGCATAGAGTGGATTCGCCTGCACTACGCCTATCCGACAGACTTCCCTCAGGAGGTTATTGAGGTTATGGCTCGTGAGAGTAAGATTTGTAAATATCTTGACATTCCGCTTCAGCATATCTCGGACAACCAGCTACAACTTATGCACCGCCGTCATACAAAGGCAGAGGCCGTTGAGCTACTTAACCGTCTGAGAACGGCTATTCCAGATATTGCTATCCGCACCACAATGCTTGTTGGTTATCCAAACGAGAGTGCGGAGGACTTTGATGAGCTCTGCAACTTTGTCCGTGAGCAGCGCTTTGAGCGACTCGGTGTCTTCCCATATTCAGAGGAGGAGGGTACCTTCTCGGCTGAGAAACTTACAGACAATGTGCCTGAGCGCGTAAAGGAGTACCGCGTAGATAGGCTGATGACCATCCAGAGCGATGTGTCGTTAGATATTAACGAGAGCCGTGTAGGAAGTGTTGAGCGCGTGATTATTGACGAGCGCCGTGGTGACTACTATGTTGCCCGCAGCCAGTATGACTCACCAGAGGTGGATCAGGAGATACTTATACCTGTCGAAGGCAAGAGACTCTATCGTGGTCGCTTCTATAATGTCCGTATAACATCTGTGGATAGCTTTGATATGTTCGCAGAACTCGTAAAATAGTAAATATTATGGCACAGTATACTCTTAAAGAGGTTAAAACCAAGGCTGACGAGAAGATGTGGCTCCACGCCGATCGCCCAATATATAAGGACTATCCTATGTGGGTATGTCCGCTTGATAACGATATTCGCAATGTCTTCAACCCTGAGCGCAACAAGAAGTTTGAGCACGGTGAGGCTATCCGTTGGATTGCTATAGATACCAATACGGGTAAGGCTGTGGGTCGTATTGCAGCCTTCTATGATAGCAACGCTAATGATGACTACGAGCAGCCTACGGGTGGTTGCGGATTCTTTGAGTGTATAGACAACCAGCAGGTCGCAAACCTTATGTTTGATGCCTGCCGCCAGTGGCTCGCATCAAAGGGTATGGAGGCTATGGATGGCCCTGTGAACTTCGGATCGAGAGATGCGTGGTGGGGTCTGCTGGTAGATGGTTTCCAGTACCAGCCACTCTATACCAACCCATACAACCCGCCATACTATATGGCCCTTTTTGAGAACTACGGTTTCCAGAACTACTTTAACCAGAACTCTTATGTTTGGCGTGCTGAGAGTGGTGTGCTCAGTGAGGTTGCACTTGAGAAGGCTCACCGCGTGCTTGCCAATCCTGAGTATCAGATTAGAGATGTAAGCAATACTGACCTTTCGCAGGCTGCTGAGAATCTGAGAACAATATATAACAAGGCCTGGGCACTCTTTACCGGTGTTAAGCCTATGAGTGAGGCTGAGGCGCAGAAACTTATGCAGACCTTAAAGCCGATTATTGACCCAAATCTGATATACTTTGCATACTATAACGATGAGCCTGTCGGTTTCTTTGTTATGGTGCCAGACCTTAACTGTGTTATAGGCAAGTTTATGGGTCGCTTTGGTCTTCTTGAGAAACTGAGACTGATGTGGGAGCTGAAGGTGCGTAAGTCGTGCGATAGAGTCTTTGGAATTATCTTTGGCATTACTCCTCAGTTCCAGGGTAAGGGCATTGAGAGCGCAATTATGACCTACATTCTTGAGAACTATATTCAGAAGGGTCGTTCGCCTTATAAGTCGTTTGAGTTTGCGTGGATTGGCGACTTTAACCCTGTTATGAACAAGATGATTAGGAACTATGTCTGCGCCGAGCAGCATAAGATGCATACAACATACCGCTATCTTTTTGACCGTACAAAGGAGTTTACTCGTTGCCCACGCGTCGGTTTTAAGCGAGCTGAGAAATAACCTTAAAAACTATATACTATGAAAACTACTCCGTTTACAAATTATCACATAGCTGCTGGCGCAAAGATGGCTCCATTTGCAGGCTATAATATGCCTATTGAGTTCTCTGGCATTAAGGACGAGCACGCAACTGTCCGAGGTGGCGCTGGCGTGTTTGATGTTAGCCATATGGGCGAGATTTGGGTTAAGGGAGAGAACGCCCTTGATCTGCTGCAGAAGATTATGTCTAACGACTGCTCAAAGCTCTATGACGGTAAGGTGCTCTATGCTTGTATGCCAAATGGTGCTGGCGGTATTGTTGACGATGTGCTTGTATACCGCTTCTCTGAGACAAAGTATATGCTCTGCGTAAATGCTGCTAATGTAGATAAGGACTGGGCGCATATCCTTAAGTATGGCGAGCAGTTCGGTATGCGTGAGGGCGTTGAGCTTGAGAACGCCTCTGACCGTATCTGCCAGCTTGCTATTCAGGGTCCTCTTGCAATGAAGATTGTCCAGAAGATGTGTAGCGAGCCAGTAGAGCAGATGGAGTACTATACATTCCGTCAGATGAGTGTTGCTGGCTGCGATGCAATACTCTCTATTACCGGCTATACAGGTGCGGGCGGTTGCGAGATCTATCTTCACAATGCTGATGCAGAGACTATGTGGAACGCACTCTGGGCTGCGGGTGAGGAGTATGGACTGAAGAATATCGGCCTTGGCGCTCGTGATACCCTCCGCCTTGAGAAGGGCTTCTGCCTCTATGGCAACGATATCTCTGATACAACTTCTCCTATTGAGGCGGGGCTTGGTTGGATTACTAAGTTTGTTGACGGTAAGGATTTTGTTGACCGCGATCTGCTTGCACAGCAGAAGGCCGAGGGCGTTAGCCGTAAGCTTGTAGGTTTTAAGATGATTGACCGCGGTATTCCTCGCCACGAGTATCCGCTTGCAGACCTTGAGGGTAACAATATCGGCGTTGTAACCTCTGGTACTATGTCTCCATCGCTTAATGTCGGCATCGGCCTTGGCTATGTTGCAACAGAGTTTGCAAAGGTAGGTACTGTTATTGCCGTTGAGGTGCGTGGTCGTCTTCTTAAGGCTGAGGTTGTGAAGCTTCCATTCCTCTAATTTTGTCCTGATAGCGGGGCATCTACTTCCGTTATCCTATAAAACAAACAAAGGGTCGTACGCATAGTACTACCCTTTGCTCTTTTATATGCCGGTCGTCGTGCCTTACCCACTATGACGGCAAAATGGTGCGGTGTAATAATTCTCCTTATCCTCCTTAATATCA
>JAFOYS010000359.1 GCA_017391435.1 Alistipes sp.
CGAGCCATAAGCTTAAATGCCTGCTCAACAATCTTTGTATCCTCAGGATTCTCAGCAATCTTCTTTGAGAAGATAGTCTCAAGGTTCTCGCAAGATGCAGCACCACTCATACCGAAGCACTGCTCAAACTGCTCCTTGAACTGAAGCTGCTCTGGAGCAAGATTCTCAAAGTACTGCGCGTGGTTGTCATAAGCATTTACAACAGTCATTGCATCAACAATATCATTCTGATAGTCATCGCAAAGGTTCTTGAAGTAGATAGCCACAACCTCTGGGTTTACTGCGCCAACCTCCTTCTGTGCAGCGATAGCTGCCTCGAATGCCTCTGCTACACCCTCACGGTCATCAGCCTTGTAGGTGAGATACTCACGAGCCTTACGCTCAAGCAGATAGACACGACCACGCTTTGGGTGATCACCGAAGTTTGCGATACGAATATCGTAAAGAAGGAGAATAGAGTCAACATACATCTTCTTCTCAGAGAGAGACTCTGCACGGTTAGCCTTGTCCTTATAGAGCTTCACACCATTTGCATAGATGTTCTCTGAAGCATTTGGGCAAGACGCAAGCAGCTGCTGAAGATAACGAGCCGCAGAGTTAAAGTGGCGGTTTGCAACCTCCTCCTTAAGATAAGAACTTGCGAGGATGTTCTCCTTACGCTCCTCTGGAGTATTACCCCATTTTGCATACTTAGGATCGCTAAAATCCTGTGCGGCAGCTGTTGTTGCCACTGCAGCCATAGCTGCTACGATAAAAAACTTAAGTACCTTCATTTTATTTTACTTTATGTTGTTAATTTTTAGTTTCAATATTTTAGTCAATCTTAGGGCGTACAAACCAGTAGTCCTCGCCAAAGAGTGAGAAGCCGAGATTTACCTTTATATAATTCTGCTGGATAAATCCTACACGCTTGCCCAACTTAGGCATTATTATTGACGACAAATCGCCACGGCTACCGAGCTCAATACCTGCATTGATACTTGTTGCACCCATAAATCGTAGTGGGAAACCGAAACCTGCAGTTACTGCCCACTGACGAATATTATGACCCTCAAAGCTCTGGTAGTAATCGCCATAGCGAACACCAATGCGGTAGCTCACACGCTTAAGGTAGTTACGTACATCAAAGCGATTTGGCACATACTCAAAGCCAAACTTATAGGTGTGTGTATCGACATACTTTACGCTCATGCCACTGACTGCATCCTGCTGGAAGAAGGCGTTATCGCCGCCCCAATTCTGGTAAGCATAGTCAGCATTGATGATAAACTTAGCATCCTGGTATGTTATACCTGCATTAACAGCATGTGGCAGGCGCATCTGACCACGAGAATCCTCATGACTGACAACAGTAGAGCTATAGTCTCCAATGTATACTGTCTGCAAGAGCTTCGGACGCAGTGGGCCACCATAATCATAAGTAGCACCGATGGTAATCATTCGCTTCTTTGTTGAGACGACATTCCACTGAATACCCGCCTGGAACTTAAAGTTTGAGAAGGCGTAATCATCAAGACCTGTGGTTGCTACAAAGTCTCCGGAGCCTACATAATCACCATAGATTGATGTTGTGTAGTTGTGCTGAATATTTCCCCAGTAGTACTTTGCCGCAATACCGACAGAAAAGCCACGGAAAATCTCCCAACCAAGACCAGCCTTAACCTCTGTCAAATCGCCATCACCCTGATAGTTATACATCACACCACCAACAGTGCCCCAAATATCTTCGCTCTGCTCAAAGCTGTGCATATTATAACCAACGCTACCGTACGGCATAAGACTTAAACCAAAGCCCAAGCCCTTCGCAACGGGCATTTGGATAGCAATCTCGCGGAAATTTATTGAGTTCTTAGCATTGGCAGCTGTGGTGTAGTCACTAGCGGAAGTAGATGTATACTTGCGCTGCTGATTCTTCAAAAAGTTACCCTCGATACCAACCTCAAGCATAAAGCTCTTAGGCATTGTTGCGCTATAACCTGCGGGGTTGAGCATGCTCACTATCTGAGTGCTACGCATAGCTACACCAGTTCCACCCATCGCCCTGTTAAGAGCATTACCATGTGTACCCAGCTCACCAACACCATACATCGTGTATGGCGAATAGGCACTTACAGCCGCATTCTGCGCCACCACGCTCTGCATGTTTAGCGCGCCAAAAAGAATTGCGACAACTGCCACAAAAACCACTCTGCTATATACTTTCATTTTCTGCATTATATTCCAAAATTCTATTAAGTCCGCTGTACATCACTTTGCGACCTGCAAATATCGCATTTTTAATTTGATTAACAAAATATTCAGCGTCTCCTCCGATAAAAATTATCAAGTTTTCTCTATTTTTTTCACTAAACGACTCAATATACCCTTTTACTTCGTAAAAAACGCTCTGCATAACACCGAATCTTATTGCATCGGCAGTCGTTTTTCCAACCTTACAATCCTCACCCTCCAACGCCATCGGAGAACAGAGCGGCAAGACGGCAGTCTTCTCACTCAGAGCCTCAAATCTCATATCCACACCCGGCGAGATATTACCACCTAAGAACACGCCACCAGCGACAAAGTCAATAGTTATTGCCGTTCCTGCATCTATGATAATCATCTGCTTATCAGCGCCATATAGCTCTACAGCACCCACTGCCGCCGCTATGCGGTCTGTACCTAACATGCTCTTGTCATACTCAACAGCAATCGGCACTGGCGTTGTACGATCAAAACAAAGAACATATTGCACCCTCCGCTTTACTATCTCCGCCGTACGAGAACTATCGCCACGGGTTGAGGAGATAATAGCCTTTGAGGGGGCAAATCGCAAATAAAGTTCATCAACAACCTCTTCAGTTAGTTCGGCTACCACCCTCTCCTCCAGAATGTTGTTGTCTACACCTATAACGGCAATTTTGTGAAAAGTATTGCCCGTATCAACTATTAAATTCGCCATTGGCTATTGGCTTTTAGCTATTAGCTGTTAATTATTTACAATTTAACAATCTTGCAAATTTACCTCTATTCCTTGTAATCACCAAATAATTTGGGAGCATTTTAGCTATTGGCCGTTAGCCATTAGCTTTTAAGAGGTACAGACTTCGTCTGTGTGTTTATTCGGATTTAGGTTGCTGCCGCAAGGCAGTGAAAGAGAAAATATCCACCAAAGGTCAAGCTTGCTTGAAACCAAAGGTGGATATTTTTTATTTCAATAACTCGCAGAGTTACCCTAAATCCGCATCAGTACAGAAGAAAAACGAAGTTTTTCCAAAAGTTTTTGGTGAAGCTTTTTTCAAAAAGCTTCGGTACACGCTTTCTGCGTCAGCCTCTAAAGAAGTGGACTTTGCGTAGGTTGTTGCCTGACTCGTGCTCAATTATTCCCGTTAGCACATCGGCAGCGTCGTGCCAGCGGTTTGAGTGGAATAGTCGGCGGTATGTCGTTATATGGTTGTAGAACTCCTCCCAGCGCCTGCTCCACCCCTCTGGCATACGAATGCGGTGCATTACTGTCGCGCTGTTAGAGAGTATTCGTGCCTCTTTGTTTGCGCTCTGGTGGAACCACTCTATGCGTACATTGGGGCATCGTTGTTGTAGTGCTCTGGCAAACCCTCTTCCGCCGTTGTTGCTCTCCACTGTGGCTACGCGTGTGGTTGTGCTGTTGAGCATATTGCTTACGCTCTGCTCTGTAACCTCCATCGGCTCGCGCGTATATATAATATCGGTAATATATATCACTCCGTCACTATCTACAGCATAGCAGGCCGAGCAGAGGTAGTCGTCGCCCATATCGGCCGTATCTGTGTAGTTGCCATATCGGACAATCTCCTTCGGTAGGGCGGTGTATGTTGCAAAACCATCGGAGTATAACAACCCCTCGCGGCTCGTTGGGTTTCCTTGATACATACACTCAAACCTCTGCGGGTCAAGCCTTCGTTTTGATTGTAGTAGCTCGGCACTGTGCTGCGCGCTCCATAACGCCTCTCCTACGGCTCGGGGGTCTATCTCTGTGGCCGCTCCACTC
>JAFOYS010000360.1 GCA_017391435.1 Alistipes sp.
GCCTGCTGAGCCAAAGCCAGAACCAGAGCCTGAGAAGCCTACGACTACTATCATCACACCGACAACTCAAAACAGCAACCCTGGTGAGGATACTGCAGGGCTGTACTACACAATCGGTATGCAGATAAATGTTGACGATGCCACCTTCAGCACACGACTCAAGGAGGTTGCCGAGGCAGGTTTTAAGTATGTAGAGCTGAAGATTAAGTATAGCTACGGCCTGCACAACAAGACCGACGAGCAGGTTGCTGCCACCTTTGCATCTATGCAGCAGCAGATAGACAACTACGGCATTACAGTCTGGTCAATACACCTTCCTTATGAGGATAAGAACTGGACAAGCATCAGTGCTCAGGAGAGCATCCGCACTCAGTCTGTAGAGTATATCCTTCGCACACTGCGTCTATGTGCTGCCCACTTTAAAACTTGCAAAAACTATGTCCTCCACGCCAGCAAGAGCGTAAGCCCAAGCGCTACTGCCATCTCACAGGCGCAAAAGTCACTTATGGAGATGGACGAGGTTGCAAAGCAGCTGGGCGTGCGATTCTGCGTTGAGAACCTTGTGGGTAGCTTCTGTTACACTGTTGACGATCTGTTGGCAGTCATTAAGCCGTTTGATAATGTCTACGCGACATTTGATATCGGCCACGCAAACTGTAAGGGATATGATGTTGTGGAGTATCTGAAGGCTATCGGCACAAAGCTCGGTACTGTCCATATGCACGATACAGCATATAAGTCAGGCAGTGACGACCACCGTCTTGTTGGCGACGGAGATATCCATACCAAGAACCGTCCGTGGGGCGAGATCTACAAGACTATGCTTAGCAACAACGGCTACCGCGGCGTGTTTATGTTCGAGCCAAAGGATAATCAGAAGGCTACAGATGTCGTGGCAAGGTATAACGAGATTATCCTCAAATCGTACAACGAGATCTCAGGTCAGTAGCAAATCGCTATAATATTATATAGGTATAGCTCACAATTAGGGTTATGCCTATATTTTTTGTTATTTTTCAGTACTTTTTATTGCATAGTACCTAAATCTGTATTATATTTGCAGTAGAAATTAACCTAATAACTTATGACTACTACAGTTTCACCTTGTGTATACCATTACAATCCTCAACATCCCGAGGAGAATTATAATGACAAGTTTGATGTCTTTGTGAGCTATCGTCGTTCAGCTATTGCTTTTGTTAATAGTTTAGTTGCCGAGCTTGCCTGTCACGATATTAGAGTTTGGCTTGACATTCACAAGTTACCCCAGACAGTATCTAAGGAGTATACCAAGCGTATACATCAGGCTATCGATAATTCGCAGTTAGTGCTGTTTATCTACACTAAAGATGCTGAAGATTCACAGTTTATAATTGAGGAGGAGATTGGATATGCGTCAAAAAAAGGGCGTCCTATCTGCTGTTATGCCCACGATGCTGTAGATTTCGACTCTATGAAAGAGGAACTTAGAGAAATTGTTAAGAAGGTACAGTGGCACACCTCAAAAGAGAATGCTGTACATATTGCCGAGTATCAAGACGCATTAAAAGGCGAAAACAGGCGCTTACAGTTGGCAGAGATGATTAACGATATTGGCACAATATCATCAAAGTACACAGATATCAATCTATTTCTTATTCGTATTGAGATTCAGCGTCTATTGGGACACCCAACCCCATATGGTTCATTTACTAATTTGGCTAACGCAGACCCTGTATATTCAAAAAAGAACAACGATCTGAAGATAGTGGTAAAACCCCAAGCACTATTTATTCCAATTCC
>JAFOYS010000361.1 GCA_017391435.1 Alistipes sp.
ATCAGCTTACAACGCTGATAATAGTCTCGCCAGAGCCAGTATCGATGTTGCCAGAGCAGTTGGAGAAGGTTGTCACTGTTGTTGAGGTATCGGCACCAACGCAGGAGGAGATTCTGGAGGAGATTAGTCGTATACCTCTCTCGTATGAGTACTCTACCGAGCAGCAAATAGCCTCTATTAGAAATGAGATGTGCCGCACATTGCAGGGTCTGCAACTCTATGAGGTGTACCAGATTCTAAAGTCAGCAACGGTAAGAACTGGTGGACGATTGTCTAAAAACACAATCAAGTTGGCTCTGGAGGAGAAGAAGCAGATAGTTAAGAAGTCTGGTATTGTTGAGGTTGTAGATGCCAATGTTCAGTTTAGCGAGGTCGGCGGTCTTGATGTTATAAAGGCACAGTTAGAGGAGAAGCGCGAGATTTTCCAAAATCTTGGTCTTGCTGTAGAGTGCAACCTGCCGTTGCCAAAGGGTATACTGATAATCGGTATGCCAGGCTGTGGTAAGAGTATGATTGCAAAGTCCGTGGCTAACCTATTTGATATGTCGCTGCTGCGATTGGATATCAACCGCTTGATGGGTCAATATGTTGGCCAGAGTGAGGCTAATCTTCGTAAGGCGTTAGAGACGGCGGAAGCGGCTCACCCTTGTGTGCTCTGGATTGATGAGATAGAGAAGGCCTTTGCAGGGTCTAATGGTAGCGGTAATAGTAACGATATGCTTGTTATGCGCCTTATGGGTCATTTCCTTACCTGGATGCAGGAGCGAAAGACACCGGTCTATATTGTTGCTACGGCTAACGATGTTATGCGCCCAGAGTTTATGCGTAAGGGGCGTTTTGATGAGGTTTATTTTGTAGATTTCCCTAATGCGGAGGAGCGACTGGATATCTTTACTAAAAAGATAAATGTCTATAAAAATTCAAAGTCTGGAATCTTTGACTTCTCGCAGCTAAAATCTTATGATAATATAGTTGCTCAAATGGTGGGAACTACAAACCACGGTTTCTCGGGTGCCGAAATAGAGAGTCTTGTTAATACTGTGATGAACAAAAAGTTTATTGAGTATATCAAGTTGAAGCAGAAGAAAGATGTAAAAGATCAATCTGCTGTTCCCGCTCGTAAAATCACAGAGAATGACTTTCTCGATGAAATTGCACTGATGAAGGATGCTGTTCTATCAAGTCATACGGGCAAATATATTAGCGATTATGAAAGACAGCGCGAGAAGACCAGCGTAGAGCGCATTCGCGATCTATATGAGACTTACAAATTTACATCTGCAAGTAAGAAAAAGTGATGAAGACACCTATACTATATATAGATAATAAATATTGCACTTCTGTTGATGATATAAAGGATGTGCTGTCGCGAGTTGATGGCCTTGAATCACCTCTTTTTCACGAGCTACGCCGAACTTTTCAAGATGGTACACTATCTGCGTGGCTCTCTGATGGTTCCGAATATGAAAAGGAGTTGGTACATAAGCTGAATGAATTGTCACCAGCTGTGACCAAGGAAGTAATGCTGCAACAGTTTAATAAGTTG
>JAFOYS010000362.1 GCA_017391435.1 Alistipes sp.
TATCTTGTGGCCATTTGTTCGCAAATCAATAGCACCCTCAAGGAGTGTTGTTTCAATCAGTTTGCTGTTTGAGTAGGCCTTGAAGTTGAACTTTGTACCCTTAACAACAATCTGTGCATCACTTGTCTTAACGACAAACTCGCTATCTGCCACCTTCACAACATCAAACAGAGCCTCTCCATCTAAGTAGACAAATCGCTTATCGGCAAACTTTGTTGAAAAGGAGATCTTTGAGTTACCCTTGAGTACTACGGTTGACTTGTCTGGTAGCACGACAGTTTTGTTCTGCTCATTATCGGCCACAACGACGCACTCCTGTCTATTGTCATAAAACAGATAGACAATAAAACTTGCAACTACAGCCAGCAGAGCAAACACTGCAGCATAGCGCAGAACTCTATGCCCAAACGAAACAACCTTTTTGCTGCCACTGTGCCTATTGCGAGCAGCAATTTTCTCCTTCAACGCCGCAAGCGACTGCTCCGCAGAGATTCCTTTGACACTCTGTGTGCGATCGTGAAGTTGGAGAATAAAATAGAGCTGTTCAAACAGCTTCCGATTCTCCTCTGAAGCGTCATACCAGTGCTCGACTTGGGCCATCTGTGCTGGAGATAGCGTGCCGTCAATATATGCAACAAGTATGGCTTCGCTCATTTCAATTTGACTATTCATATCTATATTATTATATAGTATATCTCACATATTATATACAACTAAAGAGTGCTGTCACCCCAAGTGCCAACATAAATATTGGCAGATAGTCCTGCAACTCTTTGCGAAGTATCTTCATTGTTCGAGCAAGACGGTTGTCTACAGACTTGACCGTTATATTGAGACGCTCGGCGATCTCTTTGTACGATAACTGCTCTACGCGACTGAGCAGAAAGGTCTGACGAAGATTGTCTGGCATACGCTGTAGTGCATCCTCAAGCAGCTGCTGTAGCTCCTCATTTAGATAAAAATTTGGAGAGTCAAATGTATCGGACAATCGTAACTCTATCTGCCGATGAACGCGCGTGAGTACTGCTTTATGCTTTATGCAGTTTACAGCCTTATTGTGGACAATGCGGAAAAGCAGTGTTTTGACAGACTTTTCGGGCATAATTGTATCCCAGTTGTCCCACAACCACAGCATTGTATCTTGAACAATCTCTTCAGCCTCAGCAACAGATACATAACGAGTTGCGTATGCACACAACCCCTTGTAACAGCTTAGATAAAGAGAGTCAAAGTTTTGTTTTTGGTTAGGCATTTATAAAATTATAGCGATTCTTCAACACCAAATATATACAAAAATATCCAAATGGCATTTTTTTAATAGGGCGGGTGTCAGGTTCTCGCGCCTAACACCCGCCACGAGCTTCAATATGAACAGTGCAAACTACTCAATGATAACATCACCCTCATTGATTTTAAATACTGAGCCAACACGACCCTCCTCGGTTGCATTATGCCAACCGCCAGCACTGATATTACCGTCAGTTGACTCATCCCAAGCAACCAACTTAGTATGCATTGTAGCATCCGCCTCTGTTACTGCTACGCCGTTAATTGTGGTTGTCTTCTTAATCTTGACTGGTGAAATGATAGTCTTGTTGCTTTCCCATATTTTACCCTGAATCAAACCGCAAGCGACGTTAGTACCATTATATGTGATATTACAATCCACCTCGCAATCTTCAAGTGTAAATGCAGCAGATGAACGAGCGCCCAAGCCTGCGATAACCACATATTTTGAATCTTCAGTATAGTTGTTCTTAATATGCAAATCACCAAGACTCTTACAGCTCTTAAGGTGGCAAAGATTTGAAGCCGCAATACCAGCCACCAAGCTCTCTGTGTTAAGATCACCAGAGAGTGAGATAGCACCTCTGTTTACGCAACCCTTAATAGTTGGAGTCGCTTTACTCACATCTGCAACAATACCCGCTGTCCACACTTTTGAGCCTAATCCTGATGTAGGAGTTGTATTTACAACAGTAATATCTCCGCCATTCTCACAATCTGTCATAGTCACTGTATTAGCAGAGTATTGTGCAAGAATACCACCAACATATAAATAGCTGGTCAAACTTGTGGCAACATTAACCTCACCGCTATTAGTAGAGTTAGTAATAGCAACCGTTGAGCCCTTACGGAGAGCTGCAACACCACCAATCTGTGGAGTTGCACCTTTTCCAGCCTGGGTTGTAAGTGAGACATTAACTTTACCACTATTGTGAACATTAGTAAGATTACCCGCAAAGTCTCCTACAACACCACCAGTTCTAAACCAAA